>CAIVGC010000055.1 GCA_903905335.1 uncultured Methylococcaceae bacterium | reverse complement strand
TTGAAGGCATCAATAGTAAGATTCAGCTGGCTAAGCGGCGAGCCAGAGGCTATCGCAATATCAATAATTTTATCAACATGATTTACTTTCTTTGTGGGAAGCTAAAATTTGATTACCCACTCTATTTCACATAGAGCCAAACTATTAAATATCTGCCCAGTGAAAAAATCTATGACCTTACGAACCATCATTTCTTGTGATCAATGCAACTTAAGAAGATTAAAATCAATAGAATTTCGTCGTGGTATCCGCGAGGGCACCCGAACCGGACGCAGACTATCTGATGGTCGTTCATGGCTAGAAGCAGACGTTGATTACGCCGTTAGAAATGGTTGGCTTTCTAGTTCAGATGGCCAGCATATCTGTCCTAGCTGCCAAACTGAAAATGCAGTCCCCTATAAGACTTATAATAATATCTTTTAAATAGATCTATTACTCTTAACCCTAAGCCTAATTTTTGACCACTTAACAGCCAACATTTTGACTAAGTTGCTAGGCATTATGCTAATAACTCAAAAAGAACCGTTATTTCTATATCTGGCGCTTCTAGAAAAACCAACAAACATCTATAGCCGTTCCTGCTATCGGAAACTTGGCTTTATGCTTCTATTCTCGCTTAGACTCAACAATATAAATAATTTCTGATGATGAACAAAAACCTAATTAACACGCTATGCTCAATCATTGTCATGGCTTTTATTTTTACAGGGCTTTTAACAGCAAAATCATTAGTCGACTTTACAATGAGTGGCCCTACCATTCAAAAGGAAATCACGGATAATTTCTTTAACTATGGGGTCTATGCTGTTGCCAGATTGGCTTGCTGGGTTTTTCTGCTGAGTTCTTATTTAGCAGGCATTGGCGTATTTATTTATTCTTGCATAATATCCGCTTGTAATTGGCGTTATCGATGGCTACTTGCTTTATTAAGCGGCATTGTTAGTTTCATAGTGATTGTTTTGTTGCAATTTTCTAAACATTTACTTTATAGCCCCTCTAGCATAATCTCCTCATCACTGTATCGTAATAGTCGCCTGTATCCTCTTTGGGAACAGTTGTCACCCACGTTATTAAATCTCGGACCCTTACTATTGCTTAGCGCCTTAATAGTAATCATCTTTTTTTGTCTGCTTAAATTAATACACCATAAAAAATGGCGGCCTTTATCTTATATGGGCTTAAATTTAGCCTTTTTTTATCCACTATTTTTGTCTATTGGCATTCAACCTAATTTTGAAACTCTCAAAGCACCCATACAGACACATGAAAAACCCAATATCATTATGATTGGCTCTGACACCTTACGCGCTGATCGCTTAGGTGGTTTTGGCTACAAGAGAAATTTGACACCCAATATCGATGCTCTTGCTAAACAAGGCGTGCAATTTAGCAATTTTTTTGTCCCTATCGCTAGAACGGCACCTAGCCTTACTTCATTTTTAACCGGCACTTGGCCACATACCCATAAGATTCGTGACAATTATAATTCCGATGAAAAAGTAAATCTTCCTGTTAAAACACTACCCAATATCCTAGCCGAATCAGGTTATTATTCTGAAGCCATTACGGACTGGGCGGGTGCAGATCTTGGGAAAATTAAATTTGGTTTTAATAAGTTTTCTGGGCCGGATGATCAGTGGAATTTGAAATACTTAATGCGTCAAGGCCCTAAGGATATGCGCTTATTTCTGACCTTGTTTACTCAAAACGAGTTTGGCAAAACTTTTTTACCGGAGCTGTATTATCTTGCCGGCATCCCACTTACCAAAGAACTAGAGACCCATGCAAAACAACGTATTAGCAGCCTAGCCTCATTGAACCAACCTTTTTTCTTAACTTTATTCACCTCAACCACACATATTCCTTTTGGTTGTGAATACCCTTATTACTCTTTATATACCGACCCAACTTATCAAGGGGATTCAAAATTTCTGATGTCAGGACTTAGTACGCCTTCGGAGATTATTAAGAAACAAGGTCAATCAAAAGATGCTTTTGATCTTAAGCAAATTATTGATTTGTACGATGGCTGCGTACGCGATTTTGATGATACGGTAGGGGAAATTGTTAGCCATATTAAAAAGATTGGGCTTGATAAAAACACCATCATCGTTATTTTTAGTGATCATGGTATTGATTTATTTGAAAAGCAGGCCTGGGGTCAAGGCAATAGCGTTTTGGGCAATGATCCTAGTGCACGGATACCTTTGATTATCGTGCATCCTTCCTTACCCAAAAACAAACGCATTGATCATACCAGTCGTAGTGTTGATTTGCTTCCCACTTTATTGGATTTAATTGCCATTACTAAACCAGACACCGTAGAGGGTGTCTCTTTATTACCCTATTTGGATGCTAATAATGAACATAATCTCAATCTTGAAGCCTACTTTGAAACAGGGGTTTGGCTTACCCCATTGGCAGTATTAAATAGCGAGCATCTAAAATACCCATCGGCTTTAGAGTTACTGGAAGTACCGAACAAAGAAACCGGTACGATGGCTATCAAGCCACAATATATTAATATTGATATTGAAGCTCGCGACAGAATGATACGTACCGACAAATGGAAATTAGTTTATCTGCCAATGAAGAAAGGTGCGATTTACTGGTTATTTGATAACATCAATGATCCCAATGGCGAAGTTGATGTTTCCAAGAAATATCCTAAAGCCTTTGCCGAAATGAAACAGCGCTTAATTAATTGGCTGAAAAAAGATAGTGCTAGAATCTGGAAAAATGAACATCTTATTGCGGCAGCGAATCCATAAAAATAGTATTTAGGTGGCCCGTAAATATTTTTATAAGCAGTCGATATGGCAACGGAATATAAGCCTACGCTAATAAAGCAGCAATAAGGCCTGTTAAAAAAATACCGTCGAACGTCCCAGCTCCACCTATAACGGCAATTGAAGTACCCAACTTTGCAATATTTTTAATACGCAATATATCAGCACCTATTAACACACCTAGCACACCACTCATGTAAGCTAATTGGGCGGCGTGCTCAGGATCAATTATTATGGCCAATAAAGCAGCACTTAGTGGCGCTAAAAATATAGGCATACCTACACCAAAGCCTGGTATTAGCTGACTTGATTTAAAACTCAACAGCGTAATCGCAGCCACACTTAAAATAACTTTTATAGGGTCAATGAGTTGCAGTGATATGAAATACAAACTTAAACCTACGGGAATTAGGCAGCCACCCACATTAACCGCGATGATGATTTTATTGCTGAGTCTAGGTGGAACTAATCCCCAAATGACTTTTTGAATAGACGATTTAACAAGAAAACCTTGCTCTGGATTACTCAATTGAAAGAGCGGTAAATTAATACCGCTACCCAATAATGATCCTATTAATAAAAATAATGACTCTTGAGGCGTTAAGCCTAGTTTGGCAAAAGCAATCTGAAAGAGATCGACTTGCAATATGGCAATAAAAAAAATGGCTAGTATAGAAAGAAGTAGGGCATATTTTATTTGCATAACAGACCTTTATGAGGTGTATTCAATACCAAGCTTTGCCAAACAGCAAAGGTGATTCTTTAAAGCTTAATCTTCCAACTGCTGTATGCCATCTAGCCACCATTTAGGCTGCACACTGGCTTTAGGTTTTACAAAATGCCAGATTTCTTTGATCTGTTCGGTAGAGCCATTAAGGTCTTCGCGCATAATGGCATCAAACAATACCGTAGCTTCTAGTTCATTACCTATTTCCCGCACTTCTAATAATTCGGCCTCTAATTTTAATAAATCTGTGACATTATTAGTCGTCGATGCTTTAAGTTGAGATTGAATTTCAGCAAATACTTTATCCGTGGTCAAGCCTCTAATTTCGGCTAAATCCTTAACATCCCAAGCTTTTTGCAAAGTGCTATAAGCCATTTTTGCACCTGCCAAGAAGGCGTTACTATCAAAACCTGCAGGAATAGTACTTTGTTGAACATTTTGAACAACAGATGAGTCGGCCTGTTTTTTAAATAAAATATCCGTATTAAATCCAGTCGGCTTAGATGACATCTCCGGTGATTGAGCATCATAAACACTACGTTGGTAAGATTGCTGTTGAGCTACACTCGCTTTAGCGGCAAATAATTTATACAGTAGATAAGCTATACCCGCTAAAACCAGAATATCTATAAAATTAATATTCTCAAACGCGCCACCAAAGAATAAAGCGCCTAATAAGCCGCCCAAGGCTAAACCACCTAGCATACCCATCATGCCGCCTCGTTGAGACATGCCTTGTCTTGCCATCTGATTTTGATTTGTTGCCTGTTGTTGACTGGCGGAACGACTAGGCGGTAAAGCCGATCGTTGAAAAGGTGCATTGTAAGAGGGCCTGCTACCGAAAGAACTGCCGCCACCAAAACGCTTAGCTTCAGCATCAGTCATGCCCGATAACACCAAGCAAACGCCGATGACTAAGAAAGCAACCATAGAGCTATATTTATTCATGAAATCACCTACGTGAAATTAAGTTGTCATTGTTTTAGTTTATAATCATAGATCATACCTATACTTAGTACTTAAGACTAAGCGTTGGTTTTAAAGTATGATGTCTATAAGTTAGCTGGATTTTTACTACTGTCAATAATATAACATAGGCCGCATGCTTCCAACACTACCCAAATGTTTGATCATTTTTCTAACGATACTGCAATTGTTTGCTCCGCTAGTCCATGCTCATGCGAGTGAAACCTCTACCGACCAGGGCTTTCATGTGCCAGGTTTAGAACATTATAGTAGCCATCATGAATCATCTGTTGCTCAAATTAAAGCCTACTCTCTTCATGCTTGCATTGATGGCGTACTGGTTGGCGTCAGCTTAGGTCTTAAGCAAAACCAAAGCCCAGCTCCATCTGATACAGATAACAGCTACTCTTTACCTATGCAGATATCGCTATTATCTAGCGTGGCTTTGCCATTAAAAATATATGATTCAGGACAAAGACAACCTTTACTTACTAGGTTATTGGCGTCACCACCTCCATCTAGAGCTCCACCTAGTTTATAAATCCATCTCGTTTTCTCAAGATGCTTTATGTATCTTTATAAATAAACGCTAATACGCGTTTTATCCTATCACGCGGTGATAACCGCATTGAGCTTACTATGTTTTTCTTAGATGTGTTCAGAAAACCTGCGCCCTATGTCCCGCTAGTCTCAGTGTTTTTTCTACCAGCACTATTATTGACCTTACCTTTCCCAGTTCATGCCCTAGCTTCTGATTGGCAAAAGACAGAAATAGCCCATGCCGTCGATCATCACGATCCTATTGTTATTGATGCAGCGCTAAACTTGGTTAAGCTCATTGATTTAACTATGGAAAAATATCCCGATACGGCTTGGCTGAATGCCTTAGAAGAAGAGGCGGCGGCGATAAATGACCGTAGTAAAAGCTGGACAGCTGGTGCATCGCAAGCCTCTATGGGCTATCAGTCTATCAGCTCTTTTAAGTTGAACTACGGTACGGTAGGCCTACAAGTACCACTGTGGAATTTAGGACAGCGCGATGCTGAGCATCAACTAGCCAGTCAAGCAGAAACCAGTGCGGCAGCACAAGCGTCTGCCATTAAATTACGAGTGGCTGGCCTAGTTAGAGGCGCTTTATGGGACATGGATCTTGCCAAAATTCGCTATGAACAAGCCCAAGCGGAACTCGGCATTTATGAGCGTTTATTAAGCAGTATTCAGCGTCGAGTTGAATTAGGAGATTTACCTAGGGCTGATGAATTATTAGCAAAATCTGAATTATTGCAAAAACGCTCAACGTTTACGATTGCTCAGGCGGAGCTCATGCATAGCCGTAAACGCTATACCTCCATCACGCAAATCAACAAAGTACCGCTACATTATGAAGAAGAGTTAGCCGCTATAAAGGAGTTCGGGCAAAATCATCCTAGCTTAGTCGCTATTAATCATCAGATTGAGCACAAACAAGCCGAATTAAATGCCCTTAAAGCCATAGGCTCTGGCCAAAGTCATGCTATTGCCGGCTTATTAAGCGATGAAGGTAATGATGCCCGCAGCAATAAAGCCGAGTTTTTTAATGTCGGCGTCACCGTGCCTTTTGGCGGCAGCGCTCATGCTCAACCCCATATTGCAGCCATTAATGTCGAACTCAATAAGCTTATCGCTGAACGCGCCCAACTAAACCGTAGCCTAGAACAAGCGCATCACGAAGCTGAACATAACCTAGAAGTTAATCGCGTTGAGCTTGATACCGCTAATGAACAAAAAGCCGTTTCCGAAGAGCTGTTAACCATGACTCAATTGGCCTTTTCGGTGGGTGAGATTCATTTGCTGGATTTATTAAAAATTGAGTCCAGAACCCAACAAGCCATATTGTATGCTAAAGAACGCGCCGTTATGTTACAGCGAGATAAAGCACTGTATAACCAAGCCGTAGGGATGATGCCATGAAACTAATAATAAAATCTAAGCGCAAGGTACAAGCTTCAAGGCATAAAGCTATTGTCATAGTGTGTTTATTGCTAACCAGCTTGGCTCATAGCGCTCAGACTGTAGCCATTGAAAACACCATGACTATCAATCCAGAGGTCATCAACAATTTAGGGATCGTATTAGGAAAACTAACGCCAGCTAAACAGATACCTCTGTTAACAGCACCCGCTAAAGTAGTCATTCCGCCCACCCATGAATATATCGTCAGCGCCTCACAAGCCGGATTGATAACTCAACTGAATGCTGCACTAGGCGATACCGTAAAAAAAGGTCAAGTATTAGCCCAGCTTAACAGCCCAGATTTACTATCGATGCAACGCCTTTATCTTAAAGCCGTCAGCGAAATGCAATTAAGTGAATTTAGTTATCAACGTGATCAAAAACTTGTCGCAGAGGGCGTTATTGCCGAACGACGCTGGCAAGAAACCATTAGCCTGCATAATACTTTTGTCTCTGAAGTTAATGAGCATAAGCAATTATTAGAAATATCCGGCATGACTAACGAGGAAATTAATAAACTGACTAAGACGCGTCAATTAAGTAGCCAACTGAGTGTACACGCGCCTATTTCAGGCGTGGTCATGGATCGCATGGCGGTAGCCGGTGAGCGTATGGATATCTTAGCACCGCTATACCGTATCGCTAATCTGGACGAGCTTTGGTTAGAAATCAATATTCCTCATGAACATATAGGCCAAATTAAAGTAGGTGACCAAGTTCACATTGAAAATAGTCCTATTTATGCAGAAATAACCTTATTAGGGCAAAGCGTTAATCCAGAAAATCAAACCCTACTGGCACGGGCAACGATTAAGGACTCTAAAAATCTTATGAAGCAGCACGCCTCAGTACGTGCAGGACAATCCATTAATACCCAAATTATTCAAGCCAGCGATAATGCTGTTTTTAAAGTGCCCAATACCGCCATTGCCCAAAAAGACGGTCTAGCTTATATTTTTATCCGTACTCAAGACGGTTTTACCGTCAGCGCCATTACTGTCATCGGTAAACAAGGTGATGAATCTATCATTAGCGGTAATCTAAGCCAAGATGAAAGCATTGCCATTAAAGGTGCTGTAGCACTCAAAGCCAACTGGCTGGGCTTAGGAGCAGAATAATGGCCGGCCTTATTCGTTTTGCGCTCAGCCAACGCTTACTGATGATGATTGCCGTGTTGCTGCTGTCAGGTGCGGGTTACTACGCTTTTACAAATATTCCTATCGATGCTTTTCCTGAAGTTTCACCAACTCAGGTAAAAATTATCATTAAAGTGCCTGGCATGACGCCTGAAGAAGTGGAAGCTCGTATTACGGCACCTATAGAAATTGAGTTGCTGGGCATTCCCCATCAAACCATGCTACGTTCTATTGCCAAGTATGCTTTGACCGATATTACCGTTGATTTTGCTGAAGGTACGGATATTTATTGGGCGCGTCAACAAATTGCCGAACGCCTCAATACCTTATGGACTAACTTGCCTGCTGGCGTACAAGGCGGCATAGCGCCGATGACCACACCCTTGGGTGAAATGTTCATGTTTACTATAGAGGGTGGTGACTTAAGTCTCATGGAACGTAGAGACTTACTGGATTGGGTCATACGTCCAGCACTGCGCACCGTTTCAGGTGTCGCTGATGTCAATTCCCTAGGGGGCTTAGTAAGAAGCTTTGAAGTCGCACCCGATAATACTAGGCTGACCGCCAGAGGCATCAGCATAGAAAAACTCATGGCCACGCTGCAAAACAATAATCGCAATGATGGTGCAGGTCGATTGAGCGATGGTGAAGAAGCTCTGATTGTACGCGCAGAAGGCCGTATCAAAACCTTGGCTGATGTCAGCACCCTAGTGGTTGATAATAAAAACGGCATTCCCATTACCGTTGCCGATGTTGCTGAGGTAAGTATCGGTGCCTTAACACGCTATGGTGCCGTCAGTAAAAATGGCCAGGGTGAATCAGTAACTGGATTGGTACTCAGTTTACGCGGCGCTAATGCCAGAAAAACCATCACGGGTATAGAGCAGAAACTGGCACAAATTAGCCCTAGCTTCCCTAAAGGCGTCACTGCCCAAGTCTTCTACAATCGTGGCGACTTGGTCGATAAAGCGGTAAGCACGGTGTTACATGCCTTATTAGAAGCGGTTGCCTTGGTGATCATCTTATTGATTTTATTTCTAGGAAATTTACGTGCCGCGTTAGTGGTAGCTTTAGCGCTACCCCTAGCTGCGCTATTTACCTTTATATTAATGAAAACCATGGACATGTCGGCAAACTTGATGAGCTTGGGCGGCTTGGCCATTGCTATCGGTATGCTGGTCGATGCCGCTGTCGTGGTTGTTGAAAACGTGATTACCCACTTAGCAAACGTCGAAAAAGCCCAACGCTTACCGCGCCTACATGTTATTTACAGGGCAACTTGTGAAGTGGCCGGCCCCGTGACTTCTGGAATTTTAATTATTATTATCGTTTTCTTACCCTTACTAACGTTACAAGGCTTGGAAGGCAAATTATTTACACCCGTCGCTTTAACCATTGTTTTTGCACTCAGCGGTTCGCTGATTTT
>CAIVGC010000054.1 GCA_903905335.1 uncultured Methylococcaceae bacterium | reverse complement strand
TTGCCTTTGGCCAGATAACGATCAAAAGCTTCTTGCTGAGTCGAGACGTGATGCTGCGCTAATAAAAAATCAGCAAAATGACTGCGCGTAATCATGCCGTCACCGGCAGCTTTTTTTACCGCTAGCAAGGCACCTGGAATTCGTTTTTGTTCTAGCTTTAAGGCGATCTTTTCGGCACGCTCTAGACGCGTACTTTGTAATAAATGCGTGGCATTAGCTAAGGGTGCGTAGTTGGGATCTATACCCAAGCCCACAATATGCAAACATTTGTTTTGCCAGTTTGTAGAAAGCTCTATACCTGGAATTAGGCGTATACCCAATAAGTCAGCTTGCTGTTGTGCTTCAAGAAGACCAGCTGTCGTATCATGATCGGTTAATGCCAAGGCGGTAACACCACATTCTGCAGCTCGTTGTACCACTGCACTTGGTGTTAACGCGCCATCAGAAGCCGTTGAATGGCAATGTAAATCATAACGATCAGTCATATTAATAAAAGGGAAAGCTAAGTCGCGTGACATGGATTTTAAAAGTTATCGTTTACTCACTGGAGTAATACTTGTTTCAAGCCAATTAGGTTTGGTGTGTGCGATAAAAGGCAACCCAAACTTGCTCTTGAGCCCTAAGCCATGACTTGAATAAGTCGAAGATTGTAACATCTCAAACAAGGAACTCTAAACATTCAGCTCACAATTAAAAAATCCTCTGCCTAGAAGCATAAAACTATGGAAAACCAAGATAAGTAATGCAGTACAAGGCGATATTGATATTGAAAGTAGTGGCTTCAACTGTGCTACTTTGGATACTCTGATTTAGGTGCGTGGACTCAACCTTTTTAAGTAATTAGGCTCTATGTGAATCGTAGTGGGTAAATAAAATAAATCCCATAAATACACACTTATCAGTACCTGCCCCCACATTCGTCATCTCGGCATGGACTGCCGGGATCCAGAGCACAGGGATGTGCTCATCCAGATTACGGCATACCCAATAAATCGAGAAAATTAAGCAGTGCAATCCATGGCAACTGGGTATTGCACCACTTAAAGAATAGTGCTGTGGCGCCAAGAACCATAACTTAGGTAGAGCTTTATGTTTCTAACAAAATTAAAGTGTTATGGATCTTTTCCTTTTAGGGACAACATTTTCTTGATTTATTCGTAAATTATTATCTGGCACAGCGAGCTCAAAAACCCAATGTTCTAAAGAAAAAACAGCATCCAAGGCTTTTTGGTGCAAAGGATGCCGTTTATCATTAGCTGGATGTAAAGGATTTTCACGCACATCATCGATTATTCGTTGCGCATCTCTAAGCTCAAGATTTAATGACGAAAAAGATTCTATCTGCTTCATAGTAGTTTCATTAACAGTTTAAAATGACTAAGGTGTTTTTATGGCAATGCTGAATGTAATTTTGTAGCCTTCAAAATCAAGCTATTTCGTTGAACATCAACTAAACATTGCCATGCTATTAATACTAAGCAAATTAAAGACCACTACTTAAAATTAAAGGCTGAGCCATATATACGCAATTAATTTAATGCTATTTTAGTGGAAATAAACCGCTCAGAACCGTAACTATGGTGCAAATAAACAGTGTCATTTGTATATACCCCAGCTAAAGCATGCAAAAATTAATCTGAAAACAGTAAGCAATGGTCGATTTATGCTAGTCTATTAACTTTTATCGGAGAGTAAGTTATGCAAGCAACGGTTAAGTGGTTAGATGGTGTTACGTTTGTAGGCGAATCTGGCAGCGGTCACGCTGTAGTCATGGATGGCCCACCCGATCATGGCGGAAGAAATATTGGCATGCGACCCATGGAAATGATCTTACTAGGTTTAGGTGGTTGCTCATCTTTTGATGTCGTTCAAATTCTACAAAAAGGCCGTAATCATATTGCCACTTGCCAAGTAGAAATCAGTGCTGAGCGTGTCGATACTATTCCCAGTGTATTTAGTAAAATTCACTTACACTTTATTATTAGCGGTCAAGATCTAAAAGCGTCTGCTGTAGAACGAGCCGTTAATTTATCAGCAGAGAAATATTGCTCTGCAGCCATTATGTTAGGAAAAGCCGGTGTTGAAATGACCCATGACTTTGAAATAATTACCGCTAATTAAACAACTTAGTAAGCTCAATGAAAATATGTTGTTTTGATTATAAGCTTTTACTTCTTCATGTAAGCACTTGGTCTTTTTACTTTCTTAACGACAAAGGCTAGTTGTGACGATGTTTGTGCCTTCCTTAGTATCAGTATTCCATCAACAACTAAGATAACGTAATGCTAGGCAAATGCCTGTGAAGGATTAAAGAAATCTCCTAAGCATTTGCAAAGCGTCAACCAGCTAATAAAGTAATCAATAATCAGCATGTTATAATTACTTAAAAATACATGTCCTAGGCAGCACAACCTAGAACTCACACATACTATAAAATAATGATTAACGACAAACAAAAAATTGAGATAGCAAGCAGCTTCATAAAACTCCACCCAACACCGATTGCGGCATGGTCACCGGACAAAGATTATGCCTCAGATGAAGAATATCATTTAACGGTTTATGAAAACCTGATAATGGGAGTTTACGGTGATTGTTATGGTATTAATGCTGAATATGATGAAGACGGCGAGTTAATAACAGAAGCAACTGAATACGAAGTCGACGTTATACAATTTGAATTAACAGTTGATCCAAGTGAGAAATTCACTTTTGAACTAAGCACTGACCCTACCGAGTTTAGCAAGTTCATAGAGGAACATGGTAGATCGGGTAATTGGTAGTCACGCACCTACCTGAGATAACTTCAATTGGAGCGACTACACAACTGAAACATTAATGTATCTAGTTGACTTGGTTAATCCTGTTTAAAGCCAACGGTGTAACTAAACTATGTTGAGGTTGCGAAAAGTTCCAGCTTTACCCTATTAGATTTCTTGATTTAATGAATACGATCAATCCCTGCCCCGCTTTATTAATTACCGCACCTGGCAGTAATCACGGAAAAACCACCATTACTGCAGCAATCGCCCGTTACCATTGCAATCAAGGCTTAGAGGTTAGAGTATTCAAAGTCGGCCCGGATTTTCTTGATCCAATGATACTTGAGCAAGCTTCCGGGCATGCAGTCTATCAATTAGATTTATGGCTAATGGGTCATGAAGAATGTCAGCGCCTCTTATATGAAGCGTCTTTGGAAGCTGATTTGATTCTGATTGAGGGCGTCATGGGTTTATTTGACGGTGATCCGTGTAGCGCTGATATTGC
>CAIVGC010000053.1 GCA_903905335.1 uncultured Methylococcaceae bacterium | reverse complement strand
CTACACGACGCTCTTCCGATCTTGCCCTATCTGCCTGGTTCTAGTATCAAAGGTGTTTTACGCGCCGCCGCAGAAGAATTGGCATTAGGCTTGTATGGTGATACAGAAGGGTGGGATATGTTAGCCGTTTGGTGGCTGTTTGGTTTTGAAGCAGGCAGCGCCATGTTAAGCAAAAAATCTTATAAGATTGATGTGTTGGACGAAGAAGCTAGTTCTCGAAGGAAAAGTTACCAAGACTGGGTGAAAAAGAGATGTTACGAGCAAGATACATTGGAATGTTTTATCGAAGCGACCCTTACTAAAAAAGAACAAAAAAAATATAGGGAACAACCCGAAGTGTTTTTACAGAATATTCCAGATGATCTCTGTAATCAGGGTGCACTTCGTTTTTGGGATGTTTTTCCAAAAAGCAAAAACTTGGCGATGGATATATTAACGCCGCATCATGGTAAATATTTTCATGGAGATCATGGGCCGCATGATTCCGAGCAGCCTGTTCCCAATGTCTTTTTAACGATACCACCCAAGAGCCAATTTGATTTTTATTGTTCATGCGAAATTGAAAAATTACCGAAAGCTTTACAGAAAAACTGGCAGAAGTTACTTGAATCTGCATTCATCTATGCTTTTGATTGGTTAGGGTTCGGTGCGAAAACTGGGGTTGGTTATGGGCAGATGAGAAAAGAACAAACTGAGGAGCAAGATTGGATTAATCTTAAAAATAAACAACAATTAGAGAGCGATGCTAAGTTAAAAAAAGCGCAAACCGAAAAGCTCTTGGCCGATATGTCACCGTTTGACCGCAATCTTCAACAAATACTGACTGCCAATAAAGATCCAAACAAAAAAGACTATCGGGTATTGTTGGATTCAGTAAAAGCGGGTGATTGGCAAGGTAGTGACCAACAAGCAGTCCTGGAAAAAATTAAATTAATGATGGAGCAGGTTGGTGACTGGAAGCTTACGTCTCAAAAGAAAAATCCAAGCAAAGATAATGAATATCAACGTACACTGGAAGTATTAAAGTATTTAGAGAAATAACTATGCAAACAATACAACTTGATGAAGAGCCCGTGCCAGAAACTGCGGTTGATGAGTATGGCTGGCCGATAGGTTTTTTTTGAAGAGACCTTAGGAGCTTTTCAAGGTGAACCATTGGTCAGAGAGCATCAAGGTGAATATGAGGTGCGATTAGAGTTAGACGACTGAATTAACAAAACCGATGTTAACTATGGTGTGTTTAGTGAATGTAGGTCTACATCGCAATTTAATTTGCGTTCAAAGTTAATTGCAGCTAAAAACATATAAAATCCCATGTCCACTTATGCAACAGACCTGTCAACTATGAATACCATTAATTATTCGACATTATGTAATAATCTGGCTAGTGTCTTAGATAAAGTCAATGACGATCATGTGCCGGTATTAGTAACACGGAAAAAGGGTAAACGGGCTGTTATTTTGTCCTTAGAAGACTATAACGCTTACCAGGAAGTTGCTCGTTTAATGGCATATCCTATTAAGGGTATTCGTTAACTACTAAAATTGAATCCGCTTTTTTACAAGAGGTAAGTTATGCAACCTATACGTCAAATTTATCTCTTGTGATGATAAGCTTTTGAAAAAATATAAAAAAGAAGTCACTGCAAAAATAATTGCTGTGAACCCACTTGAATTTGTCACATCTGAGGAGTTGCAATAATGGAACCAGCCGTTTTAACGAATGAAACTCAACTTATTCAACAAGCCGTTCAGATTTTGCTTGAAAAACTAGGCACAACTGATACCAACCGTTTCTTAGCGCTTAAATCCACAGAGCGATTAGAATCAGTTCTAAGGCATCAAACGTGGCAAAAAGATTTAGATAAGGATGGTTTTTTTGATGAAGTATTCTAAATAGCTAAGGGAAATTATGGAATACAATAACTGGGTGTGAGCAAAGTTAGTTTTACCGAGTTGGAAGGTACATAGCTTTTGTAACCGTTTCGACTACACAACTATTTTAACTTTAATCTATTCAACGTAATTCAAAAACTAAGATATCAACAGGGTAATAATTATGAACACTAATTTGTTAGAGCAAGCAAAGTTACTAGACATTGATGAACAAATAGAATTAGTTGAAGCTATTTGGAATGGAATCGTTAATCGTGGTGTTG
>CAIVGC010000052.1 GCA_903905335.1 uncultured Methylococcaceae bacterium | reverse complement strand
GTGCTCTGTGTTTAATGGGACTAGATGCTCAATAAGGTTTTGCCATTCTTTTAAATGACCATGCTTTGTTACATCAAATGCTTTTGCTAGTTGTTGTGGCAATAGGTCTGCCCAAGCATTGGCTTTCGCAGCATTTAAAGTATCGTATAAAAGTTGGTAATCCATCATTTGTTGTATAGCACTGAGATATGAATTGAATTGATGTTTGATGTAGGGCAATGCAATGCAGGTTAATGGCTTAAGGTCATTAAGTGGCTAGTTATTTACGCTCTGCGATCATCGTTATACATAAGTGTTTAAAAGCATGTTATTCAGGCATGGACTGCCGGAATCTAGGCGATTAGATGTATAAAGATTACCAGTTATGGCACTGGATGCTGGCTTCCCGGCCGCTATCACTGTTTATTTAGTATTTTTGTATAACGATGGGCGCAGAGTGTAGAGCGCTAAACGTAATAATTAGGTCGGGTTAGCAATAGCGTAACCCGACAATGTTTGATGACTTAAGAGTTTTTTGCAGCCAAGGCTTCAATGTTGCGTTTAGCTAAGCTATCAATGACAGCGGATAAAGAACCTTTAGTTTGCACTTCGGTACTGAAAGTGGTTCGATAGTTAGTGATTAGACTTACACCTTCAATCATAATGTCGTAAGCTTTCCATTCCCCATCAGCTAATATCATACGGTAATGTACAGCGACGGGTTGTAGTCCGGGTTGTAATACTTCAGTTTTTACCACTGTTTTAGTCGCACCTTCTTCCATTTCTAGGGGTAAAAAGCGTATGGACCAATCTTTAAATTCCACAAAAGCACGAGAATAGGTTCTAACTAAAAGTGTTTGAAATTCTTTTTTAAAGCGAGTTTGTTCATCAGGCGTTGCTGAATTCCAAAGCTTGCCTAACACTAAAGCAGATATCTTATCGAAATCTGTATGAGGCAATATGGCTTCATTTACAAACTTATTAACATTTGCAAAATCTTTGGTAAAGGCTTTATCCTGCATTTTATGTTGTAATTTTGTTGAAGCACTTTCAATGGCAAGTTGTGGCGCTGATAACTCTGCCGCTATAATGCCTGTAAAAGGCATAATAGCCAACAGCACTGCAAAAAAACCAAATAAAGTGTAGCGTCTAGCGTTCATAAAACCCTCTAAGTTAAAATCAGTTTGTAGTTACTCTATTTTCGAATAGGAGGAAGCACTTTCCCTGATACAATAAATCTTCGTTGTGCAGATCATAATGTGGTTTTTAGACCTCACTTATGATTTTTCTAAACCCATGAATTGGATCAAGATGGCTTATAATAACATTAATTTTCCTAGTACACGCATGAGAAGAATGCGCTATAACGATTTTTCTCGACGTTTGATGCGTGAAAATCATTTGACTGTCGATGATTTGATTTATCCTATGTTTGTTACCGAAGGTATTAAGCAACGAGTTGCCATTGCTTCTATGCCCGGCGTAGAGCGTGTTTCTTTGGATATTTTATTAACAGAAGCTGAAGAGATTTGTCGTCTGGGCATTCCCGCTATCGCTTTATTTCCAGTTATATCTAGTGATAAAAAATCAGATGATGCGGCTGAGGCCTACAATCCAGAAGGCTTAGCTCAATGTACTGTTAGAGCCTTAAAAAAAGAGTTTCCTGATTTAGGTGTTATTACCGATGTTGCATTAGATCCCTTTACTACTCATGGTCAAGATGGTTTGATTAACCAGCATGGCTATGTCATGAATGATGAGACCATTGAGGTTTTAGTTAAACAAGCGTTATCTCATGCGCAAGCTGGCGCTGACATAGTCGCACCTTCAGATATGATGGATGGGCGTATTGGCGCGATAAGACAAGCGCTAGAATCACATCAGCATATTAATACCTTAATACTGGCATATTCGGCTAAATATGCTTCTAGTTTTTATGGGCCATTTAGAGACGCAGTGGGTTCTGCCGCGCTTTTAGGTAAAAGTAATAAATATAGTTATCAAATGGATCCTGCCAACTCTGATGAAGCTCTGCGCGAAATTTTGTTAGATTTACAAGAAGGTGCAGATATGGTCATGGTTAAGCCCGGCATGCCCTATTTGGATATTATTCGCAGCGTTAAAGAGCAGTATGGCGTTCCTACTTTTGCTTATCAGGTCAGTGGTGAATATGCCATGATTAAAGCCGCTGCACAAAATAGTTGGTTGGATGAAAAGCAAGTGGTATTGGAATCTTTGTTAGCCTTTAAGCGTGCGGGGAGTGATGCCATTCTGACTTATTATGCTAAGTCGGTCGCACAATGGTTGCAAGCATGAGCGATATCGATCGTTATGCTGTATTAGGGCAACCTATTACCCACAGTAAATCACCACGTATACATCAATTATTTGCCGAACAAACTGGCGAGTGTTTGCAATACAGTGCACTAGAAGTGCCGGCCGAGCAATTTACTGCTGTTGTGACATCATTTTTTGCGAATGGTGGCAAAGGTTTAAATTGCACAGTACCTTTAAAGGAATTAGCGTGGGCTTATGCAGAGCTTAAAACAGAGCGTGCTCAGCTTGCAAAAGCTGTCAATACCTTAGTTTTACAACAAGATGGCTCCATTTTGGGTGATAACACCGATGGTATAGGGCTAGTCACTGATTTAAAGAAAAATCATGATGTCGCTTTAGCCGGTAGGCGTATTTTGATCTTGGGTGCGGGTGGAGCAAGTCGTGGCATCATCAGTCCGCTTTTAGCAGAAGCGCCAGAAAGTATAGTCATCGCAAATCGTACACTCGCTAAAGCACAACAGTTGGCTATAGAGTTTGCAGGTAAAGTTAAGGTGAGTGCTTGTGCTTATTCTGATTTAAATGGACAGGAATTTGATTTGATCATTAATGCAACGTCTAGCAGTTTAACCGATCAACTGCCACCATTACCCGAAGGTTTGTTAGCTAGTCAGGGCAGTTGTTATGATTTAGCTTATAGCAATAAAGCCACTGTTTTTGTGGGCTGGGGCTTGGACAATAATGCGTTGAAAAGCTTAGATGGTTTAGGAATGTTAGTTGAGCAAGCAGCAGAAGCTTTTACTATTTGGCGTGGCATACACCCCCAAACCGCCCCGATTATTGATTTACTTGATTCTGAGCGGCACTAGATAAGGTTGTAGGGACAGGTTGCGGCGTGTCATGAACCTATCTTTAAATATTCATCTTTCAATGTCACATAATGTTGAGCTGAATATTCTAAGAAGCTTTTTTCATGCTCTGTTAAAAGTCTCATGGCTTTGGCAGGTGAGCCGACATACAAATAACCACCCTGCAAGTGTTTGCCGGGTGGTACTAAAGAGCCAGCACCCAGCATCACATAAGGATCCAATACAGCATCATCCATAATAATAGCGCCTATGCCGACTAGGCAATAATCGCCGATAGTACAGGCATGTATGACGGCTCGATGACCGATAGTTACGCTCTTACCTATACTTAAGGGATGACCTTTTGGTGAAAATTTACCTGCATGTGAAACATGCAGTACAGCACCATCTTGAACATTAGTACCATCGCCGATAGTTATGCGTTCTACATCAGCTCTGACTACAGTGGTAGGCCAGATTGAGACGTCATTACCAAGAATGACATCGCCGATGACCACAGCGCTATCATCGATATAAACGGAAGAGCCTAGAACAGGGTGCTTATTATTAAAAGCTCTAAGAGTCATGGTTAAATGGCTTATAAATAGTGATAGAAGTTGAATATTGACACAATTAACATATTTAGTGATAGTGAATATCCTATATGCCGGTACTCAAAGTGATTGCCTATGCGATTTTTAATAAATTATTCCTAAGGGAATCTATGAAAGTCATACAAGGAGACGGCTTTACAGCCGAGATCATTAGATCTTCCAAAAGAAAAACGTCAGCCATTAAAATACAAAAAGGCCAAGTCTATGTCATGGTGCCTAAGTGGTTAAGTCAAGTCGCTATTGAATCCTTAGTCATTAATAAAACGCGCTGGATTACCGAAAAACTGACACATCAACAGAGTCTATTGGCTTTGCCCGCCAAGGCTTTTAGTTCAGGTGAGCGTTATGGCTATTTAGGTTGTGAGTATGTGTTAACGGTAGTTATAGGGATGACGACGACCATTAAATTAGATCAGGATCATTTAATCGTTACCGTGCGTGATCAATGCCTAGATAATAAAGCTATCATTAAAGCCTTATTAATTAATTGGTATAAACAGGAAGCGCTTGTCGCTTTAAAACTAAAAATGCAGCATTATGCCGCGATAATAGGTGTTCAGCCCACTAGCATCACTATTAAAACCTATAAAGCGCGCTGGGGGAGTTGTAGTCTGTCTGGTGCTATTCAGTTTAATTGGAAATTGATGATGGCACCTGAATGTGTAGTGGATTATGTGGTTGTTCATGAACTCTGTCACCTCTTGCATCATAACCATTCACCGGCTTTTTGGGCGGCAGTATCTCAATATTGCCCTGATTACCGCAATCATAGTGCTTGGTTAAAGAGGCATGGCGCTAGCTTAGACATTTAAAGTAGGTATCTACACAAGTAAAAATTACGTCATTCCTGCATGGACTGCTGGAAACCAGAGCACAGAGATGTGAAAAATCAGATCAAAGTTAGCTTTGTATCGCTAATAGTTAATTTGTGTAAGTTAATATGACCATCCATAGCCTCTGGATTCCGGTAATCCCTGTCGGAATGACGGCTAAGGCATGACTATCAAGCACTACATGGAGTGAATATGAGTAATAAAGCAGCGCAGAAAATGAAAAGCACTCAGGGCTTCTGGAGTCAGTCGGTCGCTGATTATTTTCAGCAGCTAAGTAGTTCGCCTCAAGGATTAAGCCAAAAACAAGCCGAATTGCGACTTAAGCGCTATGGGCCAAATCGACTTAATAACAAAAATGGAAGCGGCAATGGCAGCTTATTTTTAGCTCAATTTAAAAATTCTATTATTCTGATTCTGCTATTTGCCACGGGATTATCATTCTTCTTAAATGATCGCTTAGATGCAGCGATTATCTTAAGTATTGTTTTAATTAGTGGTTGTCTTGGTTTTTGGCAAGAAAAAGGTGCTGCTAATGCCGTTAAAGAATTACTGGCCATGGTACAAATTACCGTATCGGTGATGCGTGATAGGCTTTTTAGAGAGTTAGCCAGTGATTGTTTAGTACCTGGTGACATGATTGCTCTTAAGTCTGGCGATGTGATACCTAGTGATTGCCTGATCGTAACAGCTGATAATTTATTTATTGATGAGGCCATTTTAACTGGTGAGAGTTTTCCGGTAGAAAAGCTAGCTGGTGTATTATCTGAAAATACGCCCTTAAGTCAGCGTACTAATGCTTTATGGATGGGTACGCATGTGCAAAGTGGTTCGGCAACAGCGTTAGTGATTGCCACAGGTCAAGCGACTGAGTTTGGTAAATTATCTATGCGTATCAAACTTAAAACACCAGAAACAGAATTTGAACGTGGGGTAAGGCGCTTTGGCTATTTATTGATGGAAGTGACCTTAATCTTGGTTATTTTGATTTTTGCCGTTAATGTCTATCTAGCTAAGCCAGTGGTAGATTCATTCTTGTTTGCACTAGCGCTTGCGGTTGGTTTAACGCCGCAATTATTGCCAGCCATTATTAGTGTTAATTTAGCGCACGGTGCTAAACGTATGGCTGAGCAGAAAGTAATTGTTAAGCAACTGGCCTCTATAGAAAATTTTGGCAGCATGAATGTTTTATGCTCAGATAAAACAGGAACCCTAACCGAAGGGAAAGTGCGTTTGCAGGGTGCATTAGATATATATGGTGAGATCAGTGACACAGTGGCCCGTTATGCTTATCTTAATTCAGTTTATGAAACTGGTTTTACTAATGCCATTGATAATGCCATTAGGCAACACAGGACTTTTGATTTAGTAAACACTGAAAAGCTGGCAGAAATTCCTTATGATTTCTACCGTAAGTGTTTAAGTATCTTAGTCGAAGATAAGGGACAAACCTTGCTATTGACTAAAGGCGCCTTAACTAATGTATTGGCATTGTGCACTGAAGCTGATTCCAGTCATGGCGGTACAGTGACTATAGGCACTGCGCGCACACAAATTCTCAAACGTTACGAAGACTTTAGTCGGCAAGGTTTTCGTACTTTAGGTTTGGCTTATAAACGTTTAGTTAATCGTGATGATCTTAATAAAGCCGATGAGTGTGAGATGTGTTTTTTAGGTTTCCTAGTCTTTTTTGATCCACCTAAAGCCGATTGCGCAGAGACCATCTCGCAGTTGAAAGCACTAGGCGTTACCTTAAAGATTATTACCGGCGATAATCGTTTAGTGGCTGCCACGGTTAGTAAACAACTAGGCTTAGCCGAACATGAAATACTCACTGGCCCTGAAATTCATGAAATGAGTGATTTGGCCTTAGTCAATCAAGTGGCTGAGATTGATTTATTTGCCGAAATTGAGCCCAATCAAAAAGAGCGCATTATCTTAGCCTTAAAAAAAGCCGGCTTTGTGGTCGGTTATATGGGCGATGGCATTAATGATATTTCGGCATTGCATGCCGCTGATGTGGGTATTTCTGTTGATAGTGCTGCCGATGTCGCCAAAGAAACCGCACAAATTGTCTTAATGGAAAAAAGTCTAAGCGTTTTGGTGCGTGGCGTTAAGGAAGGGCGTACCACTTTTGCCAATACTTTAAAGTATGTGTTCATGGCCACTAGCTCCAATTTCGGTAATATGTTTAGCATGGCTGGTGCCTCGTTGTTTTTGCCGTTTTTACCCTTGTTGCCTAAACAAATCTTATTAACCAATTTACTCACAGACTTTCCAGAAATGACCATTGCCTCTGATAATGTTGATGCGAATATGGTTGCTCAGCCAAGACGCTGGGATATTAAGTTCATTCGTAAGTTTATGATAACCTTTGGTCTGGTCAGCTCAATATATGATTATATGACCTTTGGTTTATTGCTCAGTTTAGATGTATCAGAGGAGCAGTTTCGTACTGCATGGTTTTTAGAGTCGGTAGTCTCAGCGTCACTGATCGTTTTTGTAGTGCGTAGCAGCAGTGCTTTTTTTAAAACTCGCCCTGGAAATTATTTAATGGCAGCAACGCTGAGCATAGTCTGTATTACCGTTATGTTGCCCTATACACCTTTGGCTACTATTATAGGGTTTGTGCCCTTGCCAGCGTCTTTGTTGGCACTGTTAGCCACGATTGTCGTTTTGTATTTAGGTACTGCCGAAATAACTAAGCATGTTTTTTATCGTTGTATAAGAATGTAAGTCTCTAAAATTTGATGAGTGCAGTCTGAGTAGGAAGCAGTTATAAATTTATTAAAGCAGTTTCACTTAGTGTAAGTTTGGCTCGGATATACAATATCTGAAGTACAGTTTTGATGTTTAAAAATGGAAAATAAATGAAGAAAAAATTGATCATTGGGTTAATTGTTGTTCTGGTAGGTGCTACTATTTATGGTATTTTTTATTATTTGGAGATGAAGAAAGAGCATGAAAGATTGCAAGATCTCGAAGATAATAAAACGACCGAATGGTTTTATGTAGGCGGTGTAGATGGAAGTTACACGCGTTATGTTGATTTAAAATCTGTTCATAGCGAAGCGCAGTATGTATCAATAATTGTGCTTATTGATTATGCAAAGTTACATCATGACCTAAATGATTTATCTGCCAAGAAAAATCTTTTATTCAATTGTGAGACTAATAATGGTTTCTTGGAAGCCTGGGATAAAAGATATTCAGGTCATATGGGTAGCGGGGAAATGATCCATTATAAATTTGTTGAAGGTATTGAAGAAAAAGAACCCGAAATTCTATTTCCACATGACCGAAAAATTCTTGAGATTGCTTGTAAGTTGTCAAAGAATAAGGCTGATGAACCGAATAAGCAGTTAGAGCCTATTAAAGAGGGAGGCGAGGTTGATAAGCAACTAGAGTATCTTAAAGATGCTTCGTAGTTTTGACCTATCATTATGAGGAGGATAAAGACGTTAACTGTTTCTTATTTGATTTTTACTGCTTGATCTTTTTCTCATTTTTGAGCATTTAATTTGTTGGGGGAATGATTTCGTAATGCTAATTTACCAACTTGGGTGGGATATCTACCATTTCTTTTTCTAAGGGAAGTTTTTTTTGCAACTACATTGTGCCAGATTTGTGACAAAGGAACTTTAAGCCTTTTTTAACTCTATGGAGCTACGGTGAGTAAACAGTGATGATGCTTGATGCAATATTGAACTATGCTTAATAATACAATAGGTTATATGCTCAGCTTTCGTATTAATTATTTGGTACCGAGAAGAGGATTTGAACCTCCACGAGCTTACGCCCACTAGCACCTGAAGCTAGCGTGTCTACCAATTCCACCATCCCGGCAAGGAT
>CAIVGC010000051.1 GCA_903905335.1 uncultured Methylococcaceae bacterium | reverse complement strand
CCCAACTTAAAGACCTGACACCTGATTTAGGGCATTTAGTACTCATAGCGAATCCAGCCCATCATCCAGATGGTGATTTTGGTCTTGATGAAGTGGGTAGGGTGTGTGAATACAGCTCAGAGCAACTCACTTTTAGCGGTATTGGTCTTTATCATCCTGATTTGTTTAAAGGGTTTACCGCCGGCAGTCGTAAATTAGGGCCCTTATTGAGAAGCGCTATTGCTTCTGGTCGAGTAACTGGGCAACAGTTTCCGGGATTTTGGATGGATATAGGTACGCCTGAGCGTTTGCAGGCATTAGAAGCATTGCAGCGATTAGGAATTAATGGCAATTGATCAATATTTAGCTGGCGAATTTTTTTTGTTATCGAGTAAACCGCGCATAAATTCTTTCATTTCTGCAAATGGAATATTATCTTTACTATACATCCTTGCTCTAGTAGGTAAGCCGCCGCGATTTAGGATTTCTTCATCGGATAAGTTACTGATTACAATTACCGCTAACTGATTTAATATATTTGATTTATTTAAAGCATCTAGCATGGCAAAGCCATCCATGCTAAGCATATTAAGGTCAATAATTAAAGCGTCTGGGATATCTTGAGTAATATTGATAAGTGCTTCAAAACCATTGTTAAAACAATCTAATTTTATGGGTAGTTGCCATGATTGAATAGTATGGTTATAAAGTTTTAGTATTGCTTCATTGTCTTCAATGGCGACCACTCTTAATTGAACATCGATAATTTGGACAGGTGTGTAATTTATTTCTTGATTTGAAACAAAGCGATCAAATGATTCTGTAGTAATGCGGCGATGTCCACCGGGTGTTTTCCAACCGTCAAGTAAGCCCTGTTCCACCCACAATTGCACAGAACGGATTGTGACACCTAATTGTTTTGCTACATCGTGAGTAGTCATTAAGTTGAGTGCAGTAAGAGCAATTTTATGTCGCAATTTTGCTTAATCCTTTTAGTTGTTAAGAGTATGTGTGATTTTGATATTAAATGGTCATCATCAGCTTGAAAAACAGCTAACTAATAAAGCGCTATTCTATACATAAAGTGGATATTTTGGAAATATAATCAAGGGAGGCTAAATGATTTTGCAATGTATTAATTTACTCCTGTTGCAAGACCTATATCTGAAGTTTGCCCACTAGCCCTTAGTATGTGTGTCACTTAAATATTAAAATCTTTAGCTACTCGCTTATTTGGCTACAGATGCTGACTGATGACAGCTGAATCAAGTTAAATATATAGTCACTAGATTTAATGCAGAGAGTTGGCGTTTATAAAGTGGATCATGTTATTGTTTAGTCCCGTTTGAAACTCATTTATTTATTGGAACCCTTATGTCTATATCTTTGTATCAAGCTTCTGTGCCCTCGTTTGTGCGTATGTTGAGTAATTTATCCGGAATACTTACTAAAGCGGCAGCACATGCAGAAGCAACCAAAATTGATCCGGCTATTTTTATTAATGGTCGATTAGCACCGGATATGTTTCCGCTGAGTCGACAGGTGCAAATTGCAACTGATATGGTTAAAGGCTGCGCGGCTCGTTTGGCTGGCGTAGACGTGCCAAGTTATGAAGATAACGAAAGTACTTTTTCTGAGTTACAGGCCCGTATTGCAAAAACTATCGCTTTTTTACAAACGCTAAGTCCAGAGCAAATCGATGGTAATGAGCAGCGTGCTATTCATTTAAAATTTGGTAGCAATGAAATGAATTTCTTAGGTTTGCCGTATTTATTGGACTTTGTGTTGCCTAATTTTCATTTTCACCTGACCACGACTTATGCCATTTTGCGGCATCTGGGTGTAGATGTTGGCAAGATGGATTATGTGGGGAACGTTTAAGATTTAGTTTTGTGGGAGCGACTTTAGTCGCTCCCACTCTGAGCTTTTTAGCTTAACGGCGGTATTATAAAAAACGCCATTGCTTAAAGCAGGCGGCTTGACCGCGATAAACTTGATGTTTATCGATCAGATTCCAAACCACAGCATTTTCAATAACAAAACGTTTGCCGGTGCTTGATAGTCTGATGCCTTCATAATGATCGATATAACCATTTTTTGTGACTAACGTCAATAAGCGCTCGCGCTCATTTTGATTAACGGGTTCTGCGGAGTGTTTTGATGGTAAGCATGTAAAGTCTTGCCAACTAAACTCAAATAAATCTAAGGCCTTTTGATTGGCATAATTAAAATTGGGATCGACTAAAGTATTATGAGTGACTATAGCAAACTCAGCTTTAAATAAGCGTTTTGCAAAGTCTAGCTCAGATTTACAGTCTGTAAGCAGTTCTGTTAATAACCAGTGTTGGTAGCTATGTCTGATTAGTTCTGTATGTTCGACTAAGAAGTTATTTTTTTCGCAAGGTTCCTTCATAAAAATATTCCTTAACGCACAAATAGCCAAGTACTTAAGGCCATGCCGACTAACACCACAAAACCGCGCATAACTTTTTCTGGTAAGCGATGTACCAGCCAACTACCCAAGAAGCCACCTCCGATACCACCGACCGCTAGCGCAAATCCAGCTAGCCAATCCACATGACTAGAAAAAGCAAATAAGGTTACGGCTGAGGCGTTCATGGCCATGGCGAGTACGTTTTTAGTGGCCGTTGCCATCCGTACTTGCTGCCCAGCCAGACTCAGGCTTGCCAGCATCAAAATGCCGATTCCACCACCGAAATAGCCACCATAAATGCCGATTATAAATTGCACTAAAGCCAACAAAGGCAGCGGCATGGTTTTGGCTCTATGGAGTGGCGTTTTGCGGAAACTCCCCCAAGTGAATAGCGCAGTAGCGGTTAGTACTAACCAAGGTACTAATTGCGTAAAGAAAGTGATGGGTGTATTAAGTAACAGCATAGCCCCAACAAGACCACCTGCGACACTAAGCGCAAATAATTGTTTTAAACTTAGTTTACCTACACCACCAGCTAACTTACGACCGGCAATTGATGAAGTGATTTGATTGGGAAATAACGCTAGTGTGGAGGTGATATTCGCTGATAAAGGGTCTAGCCCAGCTAGCAGTAAAGTGGGGAATGTGATAAAAGAACCACCGCCCGCTAGTGTGTTTTGAGTCCCCGCATACAGGCCGGCCAGTGAGATAAGTAGCAGTAGGGTAGGGTCGTATTGAAATATCATGCTATCTGAGGGTATCTATAAATAGAGTTTTATCGTTCCCACGCTTTGCGTGGGAACGATATTTATCTTACACAAAGCAATAAACTAAGTTCAAAATAAGCCAGTTATTTTGCCATTATCATCAATATCAATACGCTCTGCGGCTGGAATCTTAGGTAAACCTGGCATAGTCATAATGTCACCGGCAATGGCAACGATAAAGCCAGCACCATTGGCGAGTTTGAGTTCACGTATTTCTAAGGTATGACCTGTTGGTGCGCCTTTAGCATTAGGATTAGTAGAAAAGGACATTTGGGTTTTCGCCATACAGATGGGGAAATGTCCATATTCAATATTCCATTCAGCGAGCTGTGCTTTTACTTTGGCGCTGGCCCTAATGCCAGTCGCGCCATAAAGTTTAGTAGCGATAGTTTCGATTTTATCCCATAAACTTAGGTTTTCATCATAAACATAAGTAAAGCCTGGCTCACGGGCATCGACCACGTCAACAATATTTTGTGCTAAATCTTCAGCGCCCGCGCCACCGTTAGCCCAATGTTTAGAGACGATACAAGTTGCGCCTAAAGCCGCGCATTGCTGTTGTAATAAAGCAATTTCCGCGTCGCTATCAATGGTGAAGTGATTAATGCAAACCACACAAGGTAAGCCATAATGCTCGGTAATATTATGATAATGGCGTTCAAGATTAACAAAGCCTTGTTCTAACGCTGCTAGGTTTTCTTGATTTAAATCATCTTTAGCCACACCGCCATGAAACTTTAAGGCTCTGATGGTTGCAACCAACACCACAGCTGAGGGAGTTAATCCAGACATGCGGCATTTGATATCAATGAATTTCTCAGCCCCTAAGTCCGCGCCAAAGCCAGCTTCGGTCACTACATAATCAGCCAGCTTTAAAGCCGTTTTCGTAGCTGTTACGGTGTTGCAGCCATGGGCGATATTGGCAAAAGGACCGCCATGAATGATTGCTATATTGTTTTCTAAGGTTTGTACCAAATTAGGATTAATGGCATCTTTTAATAAAGCTGCCATAGCACCTTGAGCTTTTAAATCACTGGCATAAACGGGTGTAATACGGTCTGATTTATAACCGATGATTATACGGCCTAAGCGTTTTTTAAGATCAGCGCGATTAGTGGCTAAGCATAATATAGCCATAACTTCTGAGGCGACTACGATGTCATAACCGTCTTCACGTAAATAACCATTAGCAGGGCCACCCATGCCAACGACAATATTACGTAGGGCGCGATCATTCATGTCAACTACGCGTTTCCATTGAATACGACGCGGATCTATATCTAAGCTATTGCCATGATTAATATGATTGTCTATCAGCGCAGAAAGCAGATTATGTGCTACGCCTATGGCATGAAAGTCACCGGTAAAATGTAAGTTGATATCTTCCATAGGCACGACTTGCGCATAACCGCCGCCAGCCGCGCCGCCCTTTACACCAAAGCAGGGGCCTAAAGAAGGCTCGCGCAGGCACATGATAGTCTTTTTGCCTAAGCGGTTCATGGCATCACCTAAACCGACTGTAGTGGTGGTCTTGCCTTCACCTGCGGGAGTAGGGCTAATGGCAGTTACTAGTATGAGTTTGCCATCTTGTTTATCAGCCAAGCTATTGATGTATTCTAGTGATAACTTAGCTTTGTAATGACCATGAGGCTCTAAATGTTCAGGATCTATATTGTACTGTTCTTTAGCCAAAGCGATGATCGGTCGCATGGTGGCTTGTTGGGCAATTTCTATATCTGACATGTAATTCCTAAGCTAATAATATTTTGAGCGGTAATCAATACGGAGTATCCAAGTAGGTCGGGTTAGCGCAAGCGTAACCCGACAACTTCATAGCATTAACTATAAACTGGAAATCGTGCACATAGCGCACTGACTTTTTCACGTACTGCGGCAATTACGATATCGTCTTCCATGTTTTCCATGACATCACACATCATATTAGCGATCTCTATCACTTCAGCTTCTTTAAAGCCGCGAGTAGTCGGGGCAGGTGTGCCAACACGAATCCCGCTAGTCACGAAAGGCGATTGTGGGTCATTAGGTACAGCATTTTTGTTGACTGTAATATGCGCTTTACTTAATGCAGCATCAGCTGCTTTGCCGGTAATGCCTTTAGCAATTAAGGAGACCAACATCAAATGATTGTCAGTACCTTCTGAGACGATCTCAAAGCCACGCTTGATAAAAACCTCAGCCATGGCTTTTGCATTGTTAATGACTTGTTGCTGATAAATACGAAATTCGGGTTGCATCGCTTCTTTAAAAGCCACAGCTTTGGCAGCGATAATGTGCATCGCAGGGCCGCCTTGTATACCAGGAAAAATACTGGAGTCGATTTTCTTCTCGATCTCAGGATTGCTTTTGCAAACTATTAAGCCGCCGCGCGGGCCACGTAAAGACTTATGTGTGGTGCTGGTGACTACGTCAGCAAAAGCTACCGGGTTAGGATATAGGCCAGCCGCGACTAAGCCTGCAACATGAGCCATATCGACGACAAAGTACGCGCCTACTTTATCAGCGATGTCGCGAAACTTTTGCCAATCCCAAATGCGTGAATACGCGGAAAATCCAGCGATGATCAACTTGGGTCTGTGCTCTAAGGCCAGTGCTTCTACTTGTGCGTAATCAATTTCACCAGTTGCTGACTCTAAACCGTATTGAATAGCCTTGTAGATTTTTCCAGAGAAATTAGGTTTAGCGCCATGCGTTAAGTGACCGCCATCTGCTAGACTTAGACCTAAAATAGTATCGCCTGGTTGAATTAAAGCCATAAATACGGCCATATTGGCTTGAGAGCCAGAATGTGGCTGTACGTTAGCATAATCAGCCGAGAACAAGGCTTTAGCGCGGTCAATAGCCAGTTGTTCGACTTTGTCGACAAACTCACAGCCACCATAGTAACGCTTACCAGGATAACCTTCGGCATATTTGTTAGTTAATTGTGAACCTTGTGCTTCCATGACCCTTGGGCTGGCGTAGTTTTCTGAAGCGATGAGTTCAATGTGATCTTCTTGGCGACAGCGCTCATCTTCCATAGCTTGGAACAGATCATCATCAAAACCGGCGATAGTCATAGATTTTTTAAACATGGGGTTCCCTAAATTTTAAAGTAATGTGGGTGTAACAGTAGGATGAAGTAATAATATTTGTAAGTCGGCTACATTAGTACCGGTCGCACCGGTTATTAGTAAATCTTTTGAGCCTTGTAGTGCCGTATAAGAGTCATTGTTATTTAGTAAGGCTATTGGATCTAAGCCGGCTTTGATCATGCGCGTTAAACTGTCTTGATTAACTATGCCGCCAGCCGTATCGGTAGGACCATCGCGGCCATCCGTGCCGCCACTCAGAAACGTCCAGTTGCCTGTTAAGTCATGTTCCTTAGCGGCTAGTGCAAAAGCCAGTGCCATTTCTTGATTACGTCCTCCACGCCCTGTGCCTTTTAAGCTGACCGTGGTTTCACCTCCGGCAACAAAAGCCATTGGGTGATTGATGTCGCTATTGCTAAGTTGTTTTGCGGACAGTACCCAGGTTTCTGCCACAGTTCTGGCTACACCGCACAGATGTGCGTCATACAACTGAGTTTGATAGCCCAATTGCTCTGCGGCATTAAATACGGCATTAACGCTGATGGTATTGCTGCCGATTAAGGTCTGTGTACAGTTACTAAATATAGCATCATCGGCTTTAGGTGTTTCAGGAAGATTGCCTAATCGACCAAGCTCTAAATGTTGCTGAACGTTGCTGGGCACTTGCTCCCAAATGCTATAGGCATTAAAAATGGCAATAGCATCGCTGTAAGTGCTAGGGTCGGGAACCGTAGGGCCACTGGCAATGCTACTTAAATCATCGCCCAAGACATCTGATAATATAAAAGCATGTACATCGGCTGGTGCAGCTAAGCGAGCAAAGCCACCACCTTTAAGTTTGGATAAGTGTTTACGTACACAATTTATTTGGTTGATGGTTGCCCCACAAGCCAGCAATAGATTAGTGGTAGTAATCTTTTCTTTTAGCGTAATCGCATCGGCTGGATAAGGAATGAGTGCTGAACCACCACCACTGACTAGTACTAAAACCAACTCATTCTTTTGTGCGCTACATAACAGCTCAGCGCAACAAAGGGCAGCATGATAGCCATTTTGATCAGGTAAAGGATGGCCAGCACCTATTACCTTAGTTTGTGCGACTTCAGTTACATTTTCATAGTTAGTAACGGCAAGGCCAGGAGAGGAAAATAAATGCGCAGGTATGATTTCTTGAGCCGCTTTGGACATGGCGCAAGCCGCTTTACCTATAGCAATAACATGAATCTTGGACCATTGCTTTGTGCGTATTTGGCTAGGATCATCTAAATCTAGCAAGATTTTTATAGCGCCTTCATCTAAACTCAAGCAGCGTTTAATGGCTAAATAAGGATCGGCCGCTTTAATGCCGGCTTGAAAAATACTTAAGGCTGCTGATCTTGATGATGTAGTGCTAGTGATTACCGAATAGCTCATAAGGACCGATGTTGATTAAGCCATGTCTTTAGCTAAAGCGTAGATGTTTTCGGCATCAAGTACTAAGTTGTTGTTGGTAAATAATTGAGCAATACAAGCTCGATGTAAGGCAAGTTTTAAAGTGCCAAAGCCGATAGCGCCCCAGATAATTTTACCATGACGTATTGTGCCTTTATCCATCATGTCGGTGCCGCCTATACCCAGTGGAGGTGTAGCATTAGCATCGGCAATCATTTCTAGGGTAGGATTATCTTGCCATTGTTCTACGGTGAGCAGCTCAATACCCGCAGCGCCAGTCGCTAAAACAATATGGGCGTCCTTTATGGCGAGTGCTCGAGCGTCATTGTCAAAGGCTTCAACGGGCGTAATTGTAACGCCAAAACGCGCTTTCATATTATCACAAGCGGCAGTCGCTCTAGCCATAGAGCGCGCGGTGAGTGATACATTTGCACCCTCTTGAGCTAACATAGTCGCCGCACGTTGCCCTACAGGCCCAGTGCCCGCTAATACGACTGCTTTTTTATCAGCGAGTGTTCCACTAATTGCCAATTTAGCAACAGCAGCGGCTGCTGTGGTGTTGCTACCATTGCTGTCCAGCATGACAGAGACTTGAAAGCCAGAAAAGAAACAAGCTTGTACGGCGGCAAATAATTGTTGGCCGGCTAGCATGTCGCTACCACCAATAAAAATAGCGGTATTTTTTTTATCTTTGGGAGCGCGAGTAAAAATAGCACCCTCTACGAGAGCGGTGATATTTTCAGGCGATAAGCCGCCATGACCAATAACATGATCAGCACCGCCATCATATCCAACTACGGTATCGAAAACGGAAGGGTGGCTGTCTGTGTCGAATTGGAATAGCAGTTTTTTCATTAACCTACCTGTGACTATGCGTTAATGCGATGATTTTGGGTCGTATTATACCCGATAAAATAAACTCTGCCCTGAATAAGCTTTTGGCTCTGTATGATTAACAGGGGGTAGGTCGTCATTCTGCCAAGGAATCCCAGAAACTAGTTGCCATGGGTGGCAATGTTAGGTTGCACAAATCAAATTTCAGCGAAATGAAGCTAACTTAATCTGATTTTTCACATCCATGTGCCCTTGATTCCGGCAAACCCTGCCGGAATGACGTGACTTTTACTTGTGTAGCCACCTATGGTTAAAGAGGGGGTCGACAGATCATTCCCTATCATCTGATGATTCAGGCAGGCCAGTCTTAACTAAATTGCATAGAAATCAGGTGGCAATTCAAATGAATAACATCAAAATGGAGATTCTGTGTCTATGCGGGGTATTTTTAACTGAGCAGGGATGATACGATTGCCATAATTTATGTGTTACTCACTCGTAGCATTACAATCAAATTATGAGCTAAGTGCTCGCTGTATTTGTACTCGATAAAGTGCCTCGAGTATTGGGAAGCTTGTTGTTAAGCTCTATTGTCTGTTAAGGATTAAAGGAAAATAAATGAAAACACCCGTTCATATTGCAGTTTCTGGTGCAGCAGGGCAAATTAGTTATTCTTTGCTTTTCCGCTTGGCAGCGGGGTTACTTTTAGGACCTGATCAACCTATTATCTTGCATTTGCTTGAAATTGCGCCGGCAATGAATGCCTTGAAGGGTGTGGTCATGGAGCTCAATGATTGTGCGAGTCCCTTGTTGCATAGAATCGAAATCACAGATGATCCTGCCATTGCCTTCAAGAATGCCGACTATGTTTTTTTAGTAGGCGCAAGACCTAGAGTCGCTGGTATGGAACGCAAAGATTTACTAGAAATTAATGCTCAGATTTTTGCCACACAAGGTACGGCTTTAAATGCAGTGGCTAATCCAAATGTTAAAGTCTTGGTAACGGGTAATCCTGCTAATACTAATGCCTTAATCGCCTTAAAAAATGCTCCAAATTTAAGTGCTGAAAATTTTTCTTCTATGAGTCGCTTGGATCATAATCGAGCCATTAGTCAATTAGCAGAAAAATGTGGGGTTTTGACCACGGATATCAAAAATATTTGTATCTGGGGCAATCATTCGGCGACTCAGTATCCCGATCTACATCACGCTACAGTAAAAGGCCAAGAGGCACTGCCTTTAGTCGGCCAGAATTGGTTTGCCGATGAGTTTATTCCTACGGTGCAGCAGCGTGGCTCTGTAGTTATTAATGCCATAGGCCATTCTAGCGCTGCCTCTGCCGCTAACGCCGCGATCGATCAAATGAGAGATTGGGTCTTAGGTACACCTGAAGGTGATTGGGTGAGTATGGGTGTCGTTTCTGATGGTAGTTATGGTATTACCAACGGTTTGTTTTATTCTTTTCCCGTAACGGTTAAAGACGGCAAAGTCAGTATAGTTCAAAGATTAGCGCTTAATGATTTCAGCATACAAAAAATGCAGCTAACAGAAACCGAGTTAAAAGAAGAAGCCGCTCTTATGAATTTGCTTTGATTTAACGGCCTCTCGGTTTGCTAGTTGCTTGCTCAGGTGGGCTTTTCATTTTTCTAGTTCACAAGCTTAGAAATTGATATCGGGAAGTTATGGCTTCCCGAGCCAACAAATATTGTATGGAACGATGAGGTTGAATTAAAAGAGGTGATTATAGAGATTCGTCACCTCAGCAATTAAATCGATGGTTATTTACTGGCTTCTTCGCTATAAACACCAAAGTTCATAATGCGTTGATAGCGGTTAGCGATTACTGTCTCGATATCTTGCTCTTGTAATTCAGCTAAATGACGATTTAAGGTTTCTTTTAAATTGGCAGTGATCGTAGCAAAGTCTCTATGTCCACCACCTAAGGGTTCTCTGACAACTTCATCGACAAAGCCTTGTTCACGAATGCGGTCCGAAGTAATACCCATGGCTTCTGCGGCTAATTGAGATTTGTCGGCACTTTTCCACAAAATAGATGCACAACCTTCTGGTGAAATAACGGAATAAGTGCTGTATTCCAGCATAATTAAACGGTCACCTACGCCTATAGCTAAGGCGCCACCTGATCCACCTTCACCAATAATGGTGCAAATAATAGGGGTTTTTAGGGTAGTCATTTCAAATAGATTTCTGGCAATGGCCTCACTTTGACCTCGCTCTTCTGCATCGATACCGGGATAGGCTCCGGGTGTATCAATTAAGCAAATAACGGGGATTTTAAAGCGCTCTGCCATTTTCATGATGCGTAAGGCTTTACGATAGCCTTCAGGTCTTGGCATACCAAAGTTACGATAAATTTTTTCTTTGGTATCTCGACCCTTTTGGTGGCCGATGACCATGACGGGCAGTCCATCAAGACGTGCTAATCCACAAACGATGGCCGGATCGTCGGCATAAGCCCTGTCACCATGTAGTTCATGGAAATCAGTGAACATGTGTTCAATATAATCCAAGGTATAAGGACGTCCTGGATGTCGAGATAATTGAGAGATCTGCCAGTCAGTCAGATTGCTAAAAATGGATTCAGTCAGTGCCTGACTTCTGTCTTCCAATTGCTTAAGTGCATCGGAAATGTTGATATTATTATCAAACTCGACATTACGGAGTTCGGTAATTTTCGCTTCTAATTCAGCGATGGGTTGTTCGAAATCAAGAAATTTTAAGTCCATAGAGAAATAATCTAAGCGATAAGAATAATATTTAAGGGATGATTTTATAGAAAAATGGCAATAAATTCTAAATTAATTCCGAATTTAATAATCGTCGACTATTCGGGAGCAATTTATAGTACACTTTTACGACTATACAACTCCATTAAAACTTAATATAAAGAGCGCTACTGCTGATGTTTACAATTACCAAAGAAGTTTATTTTTGTTACGGACATCGATTAATGAATCATCCCGGTAAATGCCGTAATTTACATGGTCATAGTGTTAAAGCTGCAATATCTATTCAGCAAGAGCAGCTTAATGACCAAGGTATGGTTTGTGATTTTTCTGATATTAGAGACTGCGTAGAGGCTTATGTAGATGATCAATTAGATCATAATTTTTTACTCTATAAAGATGATCCTATTATTCCCATGCTGACGGCCAATAACGAACGTTTCTTAGCGCTTGATGAACACCCAACCGCAGAAGTTTTAAGTAAAATGATTTATCAGCATTTAAAGCAAGCGGGGTTTAATGTTGCAGAGGTGACCTTATGGGAAACGGCTAGTGCTCATGCTTGTTATAGAGAAGATTAATAGTCACCATGAGTTATATTAATCCAGTCAATAAATCGTTTTGTCTGGAGCAAATGTGCGCTTCAAATTATTTGAAGTTGCTTAAATTGATGCCGGAATTGCTAGTCTTGAGAGAGACGGCTATCGGTGTGGCTTTAAATAATACTCCTCTGCATATTACAGTTATTGAAAACACACCCTATACTATGATGATAGAGCTTAATCATTGCTTTAATCAAAATAAGCCTGAGCATTTGGAGCCTGCAATGAAAATACGGCTTTATCTGGATGCAAAATTGGCTGAAGTGATGAGTGATTATGCTCGTTCTCCTATTTCTTTAGCATTTAAAGATAAAGGGTTAAGTACAGACATCATGAATTACAAATGGCGTTTAAATTACTTTTTGCAGAAGTGGTTAGATCATTGTTTAAAGAAAGACTATCAATTTAGTATAACTATTGATTAAGTTACCTTAATCTGTTGTTACAAGGTAAAGGTTATTTTCTTTAGGTTCTATGAGCTTTAATTAAGTTTTAAGTATTCACAATTATGCCGGCAGCAAAAGTTTATTCGAACATCTCAAATGTTAATTATTTAAAGCATCAAAAATATACGCATCTTGTAAAGATCTTGCTGCTTTTCATAGTTCTTGCTCTACATATTAGTTTAGCCGTAATGTTATTAAGTCCAGACAATATTGAGTCTAGCAAACAGCCTGTGTTTATGGAGGTGTCAATGTTATCAGTACCTGCTAAAGCTAATCAGTCGATGATAAAGCCATCGCTACCAACTCCGCCTTTAAAAAATACCCAAGTAAACTCTCCATCTTCCATCAAAAAGCCGCCGATACTGGTTAAAAAGCCTGCTATGATAATTCCCGCAGTGTCTAAGCCTATTTTACCTATAGTGACTGAATCTCAGCCTTTAGAGAAATATGAGCCGGTTTCACAATCGGTTGCTCCGGATGCTACAGTAGTCTCTGCAAAGTCTGAAGCGGTCGCTAAAAATACTGGACCTACTAAGCCAGAGCATGATACTGACAAAAAGTCCGTCGATTCAGGTATCATGCCGTTAGTTAAGATTAACCCTATCTATCCAGTCCGAGCTGCCAGCCATGGTATTGAAGGTTGGGTGAGGATCGAATTTACTATTGATGTCAATGGCTGGGTAACAGATGCCATCGTGGTGCAATCAAAACCAGAGGATGTTTTTGATGAAGCTGCTCTTGTTGCTATTGAACAATGGAAATTTAAACCAAAAATAGTCAACGGTGCTGCTGTGACTCAACGTGCAGGGCAACAATTACAATTTAAGTTAGATCACTAATTTTTTTATTACACAAAGGATACATTTAATGAGTTCTGCTATCAGCCCCAATTTTATTATTGATCTAACCGTAGTTGTTTTAATAGCTTTTTCTGTGACCACATGGACTTTGATTTTTTATAAGCTTTGGCAGTTTTTTAATAATAACCGTTGTAATGAGCGCTTTGAATCAGCGTTTTGGCAGTTAAGCAATTTAAAACAAATTAATAGTTTAGCGTTCGACGAAATTGAAGGTTCACAGGCTCGCTTGGCTCATGAGGGCATAGCTTGGTTAAATGAACACCAACTATCAGCCGGTAACATCATTAAACATTGTGGTAATCCTACTGAATTATTGGAACAAACTTTAAAAGTAAAGCTTCAGCAAGAACAGCATGCGATGGAAAGTGGGGTAACAATTTTAGCCAGTATTGGAAGTACTGCGCCTTTTGTAGGCTTATTTGGTACTGTTTTTGGCATTATGAACGCTATGCAAAAGATTGCGACTAGTGGCTCTACCAGTTTAGATGTAGTTGCCGGCCCTATTGGTGATGCATTAGTCGCCACTGCTATTGGTATTGCTGTCGCTGTTCCTGCTGTTTTGGCCTATAACTTTTTGTTGCGACGCATAAAAACACAGCGTATGCAGTTAGAGAACTTTGTTATTAGTTTTTTAATTATGGCAGAACCTATTTTAAATGAGAAAGATTAAGCACTACTAAAACAGATGCAACTATGGCGATCATAGTTCGTGATTGCACTCATTTATCTATAGATAATCAATATGCTGAGAAACTTATCAACTAAAACACAGACTTCTGTTAGACAAAATCTTCGCTGGTTGTTTATCCTCAGAAATTTGATGATGCTCAGCGAAGTTTTAATGATTATATTAGCGGTTTATGGGCTAGGTATAAATCTGCCTGAGCAGCAACTCTGGTTGGTGGTCATGTCAACAGGGGCTATTAATATTTATACCTCTATGCGTCTGGGTACGGATAATCCTGTTACTGAGATGGAGATATTTTCGCAAATATCGATTGATGTGTTTATTATCGCAGCGATGTTGTATCTGACGGGTGGGGCATCAAATCCTATTACTTGGGTATTCTTGTTACCGCTTATTATTACCTCGATTATGCTGCCACAGGCCTACGCTTGGTATATGGTTATTTTAACGACATCTCTGTATACGATGTTAATTGCATTTAATGTCCCTTTGCCCTCTATAGAGCCACATATGCCTGATCCGCAAGGACTGCGTACGGATTTACAGCATTATATTATGTTGCAACATGCACATACTATGAATGACAAAAGTTATTTTAGTTTACACATGTTTGGCATGTGGTTCGGCTTTGTCTTTAGTGCTGGTTTAGTGGCCTATTTTGTAGCTGAATTGGCTAGAACACTTAGGTTTCAGGAGCGTAATTTGGCAGAAGCTAGAGAAAATGCCCTGCGAGATGAACGGGTCGTTGCTTTAGGTACCTTAGCGGCTAGTGCGGCTCATGATATGGGTACACCGTTAGGTACGATGGCGATACTGACCCATGAATTGGAACAAGATTATCCTAGCCATCGGTATCCTGATTTATATGAAAAAATGATCATTATGCAGCAACAGATTAGTCGCTGTAAGCAGGCATTATCGGTTATGTCGGCTTCCGCTGGTGAAATGCGGGCAGAGTCAGGCGGGTTAATACTACTGACAGATTATATAGATGATGTGATAAATCAGTGGAGGACTCACGAACCTAGTGCAAAATTAAAATTTTTTATAGATCCAGGCATTGCTACTAATGCTAAGATTATTGCAGAACGCACGCTGACACATGCATTAATTAATATTTTAAATAATGCCGCTGAAGCTTCACCTAGAGATTTAGGGGTAGAGCTTCACGCCAATTGGGATTTAATTGAGTTAACGCTTGAGATTCGTGATTTTGGTCTTGGTTTTCCACCTGAGTTGGTAGATGTTGTTGGTAAGCAGCCTGTGATTAGTAAAAAACGTGGCCTAGGTGTTGGTTTATTTTTAACATACTCTACTATTAGTCGTTTAGGCGGTAAAATCAGACTTTATAATAGCGAGTCTGGTGGAGCTTGCGTTGAAATTGTTTTACCCCTTTTAAATATTGAGACAGAAAATGACGACTTTGGAAACGGATAAGCCACGATTATTACTAGTCGATGATGATGAAACTTTTTGTAGTGTATTAAAATCAGCCTTAGAAAAAAGACATTATGAAGTCTTAGTGGCCACTAACGTTGCCGATGGCATGATGTTGGCTGAGCGTGATCTCCCAGAATACGCAGTCATTGATTTGCGAATTGGTTTTGAATCCGGTTTGGAGTTAGTGAAGAAATTAATTTCTTTAGATGATAATACTCAAATTGTCATGTTGACGGGTTTTGCTAGTATCGCTACCGCTGTTGAAGCCATTAAGTTAGGAGCAACTCATTATTTAACTAAGCCTGCTAATGCAGATGAAATTGTTAATGCCCTTAATAAAAATGAAGGTGATTCATCCGTCTCGATTAGTGAGAATCCGTTATCAATAAAACGCTTGGAATGGGAACATTTGCAGAAAGTACTTATGCAGCATGACGGTAACATATCAGCCGCTGCTCGAGCTCTGAGTATGCACCGACGTACTTTGCAAAGAAAATTAGATAAAAAGCCGGTAAGAGAGTAATCCTAGAGTAACTAACGTTACGCAGTAGCATAGCTTTACTCTCGTTTGCCGCGACTAGCACCGCAGGTTTTGTTGGGATTAGCCCGAAGGGGCCCGGCATGGATGCCGGGCGTCGGTAGGAGGGCAGGAAGCCCTCTCTACCGACCTCATTATTTGTTTTTTTAAACAGCTGAATGGCTGCGTAATATTAGTAGAGTAAGTCTAAGAACTTATGTGAGATTGATTGCACTCATCATATCCAATGCTAAGGCTTCGGCTACTTTAATACCATCCACAGCAGCAGAAAGTATTCCGCCCGCATAACCAGCACCTTCTCCCGCTGGATATAAACCTAAGGTATTGATGCTTTGAAAGGTCTCATTACGTTTGATACGTATCGGTGATGACGTTCGTGTTTCTACGCCTGTTAAGAGCGCGTCAGCCATAGCAAAACCTTTTATCTTTTTATCAAAGGCAGGTAATGCTTCACGTATGGCGGCAATGGCATATTCGGGTAGGGCAGTACTGAGATCGCCTAAATGAACGCCAGGGGTGTAAGAGGGTGATACTGTGCCGAATTTTGTAGAGGGCTGATTGGCAATAAAGTCACCGACCAATTGCCCGGGCGCTTGATAACTGCTGCCACCTAAAGTAAAGGCATGCGCTTCTAGTTGCCGTTGTAAAGCTATGCCAGCTAATGGATGGCCAGGGAAGTCATCAGGCGTAATGCCAACAACGATACCGCTATTAGCATTACGTTCATTACGTGAATATTGGCTCATACCGTTAGTGACCACATGACCGGCCTCAGATGTAGCTGCTACTACCGTACCACCAGGGCACATGCAAAAACTGTAAACGGATCGGCCGTTACTACAATGATGTACCAGTTTGTAATCAGCAGCGCCAAGCAAGGGGTGACCCGCGTTACTACCAAAACGACAATTATCTATTAGCGATTGAGGATGCTCAATACGAAAGCCAATAGAGAAAGCTTTAGCTTCGATATAAACACCACGCTCATAAAGCATTTTGAAAGTATCTCTAGCACTATGACCTACCGCCAACACCACATGGGTGCTAGCAATAGCTTCACCATTCGCAAGTATAACTCCTCGTACTTGACCGTCTTCAATATCGATAGCATCGACGCGACTCTGAAAGCGAATTTCTCCACCTAGGGCTTCGATAGTGGCACGCATTTGTTCCACCATAGTCACTAGCTTGAATGTGCCAATATGTGGCTTACTAACCCGTAATATTTCCGCAGGTGCGCCAGCTTTAACAAATTCAGTTAAGACTTTTCGGCCATAGTGATGAGGATCTTTAATTTGAGTATACAGTTTGCCATCGGAAAATGTACCCGCGCCGCCTTCACCAAACTGTACATTGGATTCAGGGTTAAAGATACCTTTGCGCCAAAGTCCAAAAGTATCTTTGGTGCGCTCACGAACTTCTTTGCCT
>CAIVGC010000050.1 GCA_903905335.1 uncultured Methylococcaceae bacterium | reverse complement strand
TGCTCAACTTTAGACAATGATCATGATGGTGTTAATGACTGTGCTGATCAGTGCCCTAATACGCCAGCTGGTGCACATGTTGCTATTAATGGCTGTTGGACAGTCGAAGTTAAGTTTGACAATGATAAAGCTATTATTAAGCCACAATACTTCTCAAACCTTGATAATGCCGCTAATATCATTAAAAATAATCCAGAATTGATTATTGAAGTTCAAGGCCATACCAGTAAAACTGGCAGCTTAAAACATAATATTAAGTTATCAGAAAGCCGTGCCTTAGCGGTTAAAAAATATTTGGTACATGACACTCATTCACCACATCTGACTACTCAAGGTTATGGTTGGACGCGCCCTATTGATACTAATGATACTGAAGAGGGTCGTAGTAACAATCGTCGTGTACAATTAGAGGTCAATGGTAGTCAATCTAAATAAATATGGCCTATCGATTGGGTTGATGCTGTATCAGCCCAACTTTTATGTCGTGTAGTACTGTTGGGTTGCTGATAGTGGCAACCCATTCTACAGAAAAATGTATTCTTAGCCCTATCGTAGATTTCGCGATAAGCTTACCTCAGCGTATTATCCCCCCATTCTTATTTATGTCTTCTCTGTGCATGTTCGTGCTGCGCACCTGATATTTGGCAAGCTTAGCTATTCATTGAAAAATTAGTCAATGATGCGAGTCATGTTTAAAAATAGGTCTGCATTAAATGATTTCCTTAAAAACATGGCTGTTTGTTAAACTATAACTCGTTTTTTATGGTTTAATTTACGACCATAATCCAAGATGATCTTATAAAATGGATGTCAATGCTAAAACTGATTCACTGAATAAATGTCTTTTGACTTAATAATTACAAATCCTTGATTAGGAAAAATACTAATGTCCTATCAGTCTTTGCTAAAAACATTACAAGAAAAGAATAAGCTTTCAGCCTTAGAATTAAAAAAAGTTGAGCGAGTAAAAAAAACTTCAGTAGCTGAAAATATACCGCAATTATTGCTTAAGATGGGTTTATGTTCAGAACTCGATGTGGCCGATGCTTTTGTTGAATCAGAGCAGTTTGAAAAAGTAAAGTCTGATCAATATCCATCAGAAATGCAGTTACCTGAATCAGTATCTTTACGTTTTTTAAAAAACTACCATATCATAGGCTTAGAGCATACTGACAATGATATGACCATCGCTATGATGGATCCTAATGATCAATTCAGCATTGATGCACTTAAATTGGCGACGGGAAAAACGATAATTCCTAAGGTGGGATTACTGTCTGAAATCGATGCGGCGCTGGATGTCCAATATGGTGAAGATCGATCAAAAATGAACAAACTGATTGATGACTTAGCTGCAAATAATCTAGGCGAAGAAGATTTTGGCGAAGATGATCTAGAGCATTTGAAAGATTTAGCCAGTGAAGCGCCGGTGATCAAAATGGTCAATTTGATTATGCAGCGAGCTATTGAAACCAAAGCTTCAGACATACATGTAGAACCCTTTGAGCAAAGCTTAAAAATTAGACTGCGTGTAGACGGGGTTTTGCAAGAAATTGATGCACCTAATGTAAAGTCAACTGCAGCCGTAATTTCGCGTATTAAGATTATGGCTAAACTGAATATTGCTGAACGGCGCTTGCCACAAGATGGTCGCATTAAAGTACAAATGTTAGGCAAAGAATTGGATTTGCGGGTATCAACCATTCCCACCATGTATGGCGAAAGTGTAGTGATCCGTTTATTAGATAAAGATAATACGGTATTGGATTTTGCCGGATTAGGTTTTGCTGGACGACATCTACAGCAGTTTATTGATGTGTTATCACAGCCACATGGCATTATTCTTATTACTGGCCCTACCGGCAGTGGCAAATCAACCACAATGTATGCTGCCTTAAAGCAATTGAATACACCTGAAAGAAAAATAATTACCGTTGAAGATCCGGTAGAGTATCAGATGGAAGGCGTTAATCAGATTCAGGCAAAGCCTCAAATAGGGTTAACTTTTGCAACAGCTTTACGCTCAATTGTTCGACAAGATCCAGATGTCATTATGATAGGTGAAATGCGTGACCTTGAAACCGCAAAAATTGCCGTGCAATCAGCTCTCACTGGACATTTAGTGTTATCGACTTTACATACTAATGATGCTGCGGGAGGTATCACGCGCTTGCTGGATATGGGGCTAGAAGAATACTTACTTACCTCTACCGTCAATGGGATTTTGGCGCAGCGTTTAGTCAGAAAATTATGTCCTGAGTGTAAAGTAGGCGCTATTGCCGACCCAGAAATTATTAAAAGCCTGCGCTTACATCGATTTGCACCTGAGGGTGATATTGTTTTATATAAACCCGTAGGCTGTTCGGCTTGTGCTGGTATGGGATACCGAGGGCGACTCGCTATTATTGAATTTTTACCCATGACAGACCCTATACGTAAACTCATTATGGCTCATGAAGAAGCCGGTGCTATACAAAAACTTGCCGTTGCTGAAGGTATGCAAACACTTTATGAAAATGGTTTAGTTAAAGTCATACAAGGCATTACTACTTTGGAAGAAATCATGCGAGTTACAGCGGAAACATAAAATGCCTTTATTTACTTACAAGGCCGTTAATAGCCTAGGTGAAACAGAAGAAGGCATCAGAGATGCAATAAGTGAGCACACTTTGATTGCTGCCTTGCATTCTGAAGGCTATCTTCCGATTCGTGTTGCGCCGGCTAATAGTCGATCATTTTTTGGCTGGCGTGCAAAACAGACTAAATTATCGCAAAAAGATATCGCTATTTTGACCAGTGAATTGGCAACTCTATTAGATTCTGACTTACCATTAGATAAATCGTTATTAGTCTTAATGGATTTAACTGAGGACAATCAAGGTTTAACTAAATTAATTGCACGCGTGCTAGATAAGGTAAAGGGTGGTGCTACTTTGGCCGACGCACTGGAACAACAAACGGGCATTTTCAGCAAATTTTATTTGAATATGATACGTGCTGGTGAAGCAGGTGGCAGTCTTGGAGCTGTATTGACACGTTTGTCTGAATATATGGAACGCTCCCAAGAATTAAAAGACACCGTTAGTACGGCATTAATTTATCCGGCCATATTACTGGTAATGTCTTTAGCTTCTTTGTTTGTGATGCTAACTTTTGTGGTGCCTCAATTCACCGAAATGTTTGAAAGTGCGGGCAAAGCTTTACCTGTTTCAACGCAGATAGTGGTGGCCTTAGCAGAATGGTTGCAGAGCTATTGGTGGGCATTATTAACCGGTGTTGTTTTTATTTCCAGTTACATGAAATTGCAGTTAGCCGACCCTCTAACAAAGCGGGTGTGGGATGGTCGTTTTTTAAACCTGCCCTTAGCGGGAACTATTATTACCCATAAAGAAACCGCTAACATAAGCCGTACCCTAGGAACCTTGCTTGGCAATGGCGTTTCATTACTGGCGGCATTATCTATAGTGCGAGAAACGGTTGATAATTTAGTGTTGGCTGCAGCTATTGAAGATGCTGAACAACAGTTAAAACAGGGCAAGCATTTATCGGATGCCTTGCTGAGTAAAGGTTTATTCCCTAAAATGGCGATGCAAATGATTAAAATGGGTGAAGAAACGGGACGCCTAGAGGAAATGTTGCTACGCGTTGCTACTATTTATGATAAACAGCTCAAAGTAGCCATACAACGACTCCTCGCTTTTCTTGAACCCGTACTAATAATTAGCTTAGGATTAATGATTGCAGGCATTATTGTATCAATTTTACTGGCTATCCTAAGCGTGAATGATTTAGCTTTCTAACGGAAATAATATTAACCATGAAAAAAATAAAACCTACTACAGAATCTGGCTTTACCTTACTTGAGTTATTAGTTGTGCTAGGCATTATTGCCATGTTGGCTGGGATAGTCGGGCCTCAGGTCATGAAGCATATGGGTGAATCTAAAACTAAAGCAGCAAAAGTACAAATTGAAGATCTTGCGGCAACATTGGATATGTATAAACTCGATGTAGGTAGTTATCCAAGCAATGAAGAAGGCTTAAAAGCATTAATTGAATCGCCTGATAGCACCAAACGCTGGAATGGCCCTTATTTACGTAAATCAAAAATCCCACTAGATCCTTGGCAGTTGGAATACCATTATGTTTCACCAGGTGAACATGGAAAATTTGATTTATTTACCTTAGGTGCCGATGGTAAAGAAGGTGGCGAAGGTGAAGATCAGGATATTGTTAGTTGGTAATAACGCGCGATAATCAAAAATAAAAAGACCTTTATGCTGACACTTAACACAAGCCTAAATAAAGGTTTTACTCTGCTTGAACTGTTGGTTGTGTTATTTATTATGGTAATAGGCTTTACTGTAGTTGGCATTAACATCTCCACAGGAGAAAACAGTACGGCGATTAAGGCGGCAGCTAGGGATATGGCTTCTGCTTTACGCTATACCAGAGGTCAGGCTTTATTGTCTCATCAAGAAGCAACACTTAGCATTGATCTTTCTGAAAATAATTACAGTGTCAGTAATCGAGCTGAGGCATATAGTATCCCAAAATCTATTGATCTTACCGTTGTCACCGCCCAAAACGAATTGCGAAGTGACAGCACTGCAAATATTCGTTTTTTTCCTGACGGTTCATCAACAGGTGGCAAAATCACCTTAGAGCAGGGCAAGACTGCTTGGGAAATCAATATCAACTGGTTGACAGGTCAAATTAACCTGAATGATACTCATGCAAACCAATAAACAGCAGGGCTTCTCTTTACTGGAAATTTTAATTGCATTTTCAATTCTTGCCCTATCTTTAGGTATCTTACTAAAGATATTTTCAACAGGTATCAATACAGCTACTGTTGCCGAAAACTACACAGAGGCTGTACAAATATCAAAAAATTTAATGGCTAAAACCGGCATAGAAACGCCCTTGCAAGTCGGGCAATCTTCTGGAATAGAAAATAATTTCTATCAATGGTGGATTGAAACCAGTCCATTTATGTTTAATCCTGATAATGTCGACCCCAAAACCCTTACTGCCGAGTTGTTTAAAGTAAAGGTTACCGTTAGTTGGAGTGATGGCGGGGCAAGTGACCGGCAAGTAGAGTTAATCACCTTAAAGTTAATTAACAAAACATTATGAGGCATCAGGCACGAGGTTTTACCCTGATTGAAGTACTCATTGCCATGACGCTTTTTAGCATGATGATGTTATTACTGTTTGGCAGTTTAAAAATTTGTGCCGATAGCTGGGAAAAGGGTGAAAATAAAATCACCAACGTTAACGAACTTGCCGTTGTTTATAATTTCTTTAATCAGCATTTGTCTTTAGCGAAGCCCTTATTGAATGATTTCTCTAGCGAAGAAAAGACCTTTTCATTTCAAGGTAAAGCACATGCTTTACAGTTTGTTTCTGCTATGCCCGCCAGTGCAGGTAGATCAGGCTTACAATTATTTTCCATCTATTTACAGCCAGATAATAATAGCTCGTTTATCAACGTGATGTTAACGCCTTTTTTTCCCTTAGCTGAGGGTGCTTTATGGCATAAAGAAGAAGAAATATTAATGAATCATGTGAGTGATTTCAGCTTGGCTTATTTTGGCTCTGAAGATGGAATCAACCCTGACAGTTGGCAAGATGAGTGGTTATCTAAAGATAGCCTGCCTCGTTTGGTTAAAATCAATATACAATCGGAAAATGGAGCAGTATTTCCGGAAATGATTATAGAACTTAAAATTGAGGGCAAAACAACTGCAAATAACAGTCCTGAAACTGAAACTATTAATAACGCTAGGTCAGTTCAATGAGCAAGCAAATGGGAATTGCTCTAGTTATGGTGCTTTGGATATTAAGTTTATTGACCATTATGGCCGGCAGTTTCGCGCTTAATATGCGCAGAGAAGCCTCAATTACAGCGGACACTAAAAATAATGCTCAGGCCTTAGCAGTCGCCGAGTCGGGAATAGCCATGGCAGAAATGATGTTGCTAAATCCTGACCAGAATAAACGCTGGCGTTCTGACGGTAGTATCTATGAAATAAGCGCAGACAATACCAAATTGCGAGTACGGGTATTGTCTGAAGCAGGTAAAATAGACATTAATAAAGCTGATCAAGTCCTGTTACAAGCTCTGTTAGCGAATATTCCTGAAGACGAAAAAATGAAATTAAAGTTAGTTGATGCCATACTCGATTGGCGTGACGATGATGACTTAGTCCATACTAATGGTGCAGAAAAAAAAGAATATAAAGATGCCGGATTAAGCTATCCGCCTAGGAATAAACCTTTTCAATCCCTTGAAGAATTACAGTTAGTATTGGGTATGAATGAAACTATTTTTCTACAGTTAGAGCCCTTAATGACCGTTTATTCAGGTCTGCCTACCGTCACTCTAGAGGAGGCAGCAATAGAAGTTCTGCAAATAATTCCAAGTCTAGATGCTAGTCTGATAGATTCCTATATGGCAGCCCGATTGGACAGCGCGAGCAATAATCTACCCATACCGCCGCCGCCCTCCAGTTCAGGTCAACCGACTACAGCTAGGCAAGTTTTAACATCTGAACAAACTAATGTGCTAACCTTGGTTAGTGAAGCGTGGCTGGATAATGAATCAAGTGCGACTATCACTGTGACTATTAAATCATTCAAACCCATAGCTGCGCAGAATAATCAGTCTCTACATAGTCCTTTTCAAGTCTTAAAATGGCAACAGCTAACGACCCATAATAAATCATTATTTGTCGAACCTATGAGTGAATTATTAGTAAAACAATATGCTGAACCTGAATTCAACCATTGACCTAGACTTTAAACAGTTCTTTCGCTGGTGGAAGCGTGAACTTGACTTTTTAATTCCTAAAAAAGTTAAACAATTTATCCGTGATGAGCAAGGCTATCTGATTGTAAGTCCTGATAACCATCAGTTAATGCTAAGCTATCTATGTAATGGTGTCTCTGAAGCATTAGTAAGCCTAGATATTAACGAATCAGGTATTGAACAATTCAAGATTTTACAAGAAAAGGATGAGCGCCTAACTAAAGCTCAGGTCATAATTAGATTGCCCCATCAGTTTGCCATTCAAAAAGAACTCAGTTTACCAACAGCCGCAAAAGAAAATCTATCACAGGTTGTTGCTTATGAACTGGATCGCTATACCCCGTTTAAACCGGAACAGGTCTATTTTGCAGTTAAGCGACTTGATGGCACGAATGAACTGGGACAGATTAAAGTGCTGTTCATATTAACACCTCGTTTAATTCTTGATGGGCTTATCAATGATATTAAAGCCCTAGGCTTGTCTCCAAAACACGCTTATTATGACCATTCAGTCCTAGGTTTTGATAAATTTGATAGTAGTTATAACCTGTTGCCCCAACAGCTAAGGCAAAAAACGGAAAATCTGACGCGCATTATTAATGCTGCACTAGTAACGCTAATGTGTTTATTATTGTTCGCTGTTATTGCAACCCCTGTGTGGATTGAAAATCAAGCCGTTAACAGTTTGCAACTAAAAACCAATACTTTGGAAAAAGACGCCAAGAAAGTTAAAACCTTGCAAAAAGACATAGACGCCTCAATAGATGAAACGCGTCAATTACTCGCTGAAAAAAGTGCAGCGCCTGCCATGATAGAAATGCTAAATACCTTAAGTGAGCTAATGCCCGATGATACGTGGTTAAGTTATGTTCAATATTCAGATGGGCATTTGCAAATACAAGGAGAGTCGCCAACCGCCTCAGCATTGATAGCCGTTCTGGAAACGTCTGACTTATTTAGCCATGTCCGATTTGTGTCGCCTGTTACCCAAGATGCTGTTAACAAAATTGAGCGCTTCCAGATTACTCTTGATGTCGTTGCTAAAAGTGTACATTTATGAGTATCGCACTTATTCAGAACAAGCAACGCTGGCTTGCAATAGGCTTACTAATAGTGGTCATGTTTATTATGTGCTTGATCTTTATTGTCCCTATAGTGAGTAAAGGTCTAAATCTGAACAAAACTAAAAATGACTTGATATTCAAGCTACAGCAATATGAACGAATATTAGCCGCAAAAAACACTGTCATAGCCAGTATGGCCAATATAAAGCAGCAACATGATCAGCAAGGTTATTTCAATAGCCAAGAAACAGATGCATTAGCCTCTGCTGAAATGCAGGCGTTTATTAAAAAAGTTATCGTTGATGCAGGTGGCGAATTAAGCAGCACTCAAGCCCTTCCAGTTAATAATAAAAATAAATTTAGTAAAATAACGATTAGCGTAAGAATGATGGGGAATAGTGAAATATTACGCACAATACTATACAAAATTCAAACGTCGATCCCCTTGATTATTATTGACCAAATGGACATTAGACCTATACAACATGGCACTATGAGCTTAGTTCCCCATAAAATTGACTTAAGCAACAAATTAAGCGTTAACTTTCAAGCGGTAAGTTTTATGAGAAAGCCAATAGAATGAACCGTAAACACCTATTTTTACTAGCAACTACTTGTAGCGTGTGTATTTTTATTATTATCTGCGAGTGGTTTTATGGCCTATGGCTACAGCAACAGGTACTGAATTCAACAACTGCGAGTCATAGCGAAATTTCAGCTGATAAAATGCCTGTTATCGACCTACTCAATCAACCTGAAGAAAGTTATGTAGATTTGGTAACTAGACCTTTATTTATTAAAGGCAGAAGACCCGTTAAAGAGATTTCTCAAGAAACTGCGCTGGCTGCGGGAACAATCGCTAATACCTTTGATTGGCAAGTGAATGGCATTTATACTACTCCAAAAGGAGTTTCCGCTTTGTTCAGTCGCTCTACAGCTAAAACAGCTAAAACAACTAAGAATGCTCATCGAAAATTAACTGTTGGAGCTGATCTTGATGGTTGGAAACTCACTGAAATTGATAAGGATCGAGTTTTGCTAGAGCAAAATAATCAGTCTAAGGAATTGTTACTGCAAAAACCAAAGCCGAAAGAATTATCCAAAAGACCAAATACTCCTTTAGGTGCTGGATTTCCTCCAGAGGCTCCTAATATTGCACCTCCACCAGAAATACCTAATCCATTTAATACACCTAATAGCCCACAACCCGCACTAGGCGGTTTTGAGAATATTGATAATGACAACCCCTAAAAATAAAATCCCCTCCTGCTTACTACTGGTAAGCTTGTCGTTAGTCGGCTGTGAGGCATTGAAACCTTTTACAATAGATAAGCTACCATTGACTCCGGTCACAGCGGCACAACAAGAAAAACAGCAAGATACTGCCTTTAAAGAACTGCAAAATACTCCGCCTGTCACCAAAACAGCAAAGTCTTCTAGTGAATTATATCCTGGAAGTGGCCATTTTGTGCCCGAAACTGCGCCTCAACATAGAGCAGTCACACCTACAGGTGCCGGCACCTATAGCTTAAATTTTGACGATGCCGACCTAGGTGAAGTAGCTAAAGTAATCTTAAGCGATATACTCGGGCAAAGTTATGTACTTAGCCCAAAAGTGGCGGGTAAAGTCACCTTACAAACCACCCAAGCTTTAACTAAAGAAGAATTAATCCCGACTTTAGAAATGGTATTGCGCATGAATGATGCGGCATTAGTTAAAGATAGTCGTATTTATCATATTGAACCTACAGCTGATGCTTTATTTACTTCCAATGTCGCAAACAGCAGAACAGGCTATCAAACCCGAGTCATTCCAATTAAGAATGTCGCAGCCCAAGATGTTGCTGATATCATAAAACCATTAGTCCATGATAAAACCATACTCAATATAGACGGTAGTCGCAATATCATAGTAGCCTCTGGATCCGCTGATGAAATAGCCCGAGTCTTAGACCTAGTTAGCACCTTTGATATTGATCTATTAAAAGGTCGTTCTTTTGGCTTATTTACCTTAGCTCATGTTGATCCTGATACCGTTATTAAAGAACTAGAAGGTATTTTTCATCAAAGACCTAAGTCTGATGAGTCAGAGTTTTTCCAATTTATGCCTATACTGCGCTTAAACGCCGTTCTAGCTGTTACTCATCAAGGCAGCTATTTAAAAGATATAGAAAATTGGGTGTTTAGACTCGACAGAGCTAATACCGCTAGTGGCGGTGGTGGTGTGAATGTTTATAAAGTTCAACATGCGAATGCTGAGGATTTGGCAGAGACCTTGAATGAGATTTTTTCAGACACACAAAAAAAATCGAGTGTCACCAAAGTAGCACCTGGGCAAACAGCTGCCGCAATCACCAATAAGAGCTCAACGGATACCTCTTTAGGCAATAACTCAGGAGTGTCTTCTTCATCCTTATCTTCACCTTCATCTTCGACACCTTCTGCTACTCTAATTAAATCTAGCTCATCGAGTAACACGGGGACAGGTACTGCCAAAGTATCGAATGTTGGCAATGTAAAGATTATTGCCGATAAATCCAATAATGCCCTAGTCATTGTCGCTACGACACAAGAATATGGCATCATTCGACCTATCATCGAACAGCTTGATATTGTACCGTTACAAGTGCTGATTGATGCGACCATTGCTTCAGTTAAACTGACGGATAATCTTCAGTACGGTATTGCCTGGTATTTACAGCATGGAAGTACTTCAGTAGGTGGTGCGGTAGGCGGTGGGGCAGGATCCAGTATTGCAGGTGCAGGTGCAGCGGCTGTCGCTGCAGTTGCAACGGGCGGACTGAGTGCCGTTTATAGCTCAGGCGCTATCAACGCAATTTTAAGTACGGAAGCTGGAAAAGGTAACGTTAATGTCATTTCATCACCCTCTTTAATGGTGTTAAATAATCAAAAAGCCAAAATTAATGTCGGTGATCAAGTACCCATACAAACCGGCACCACTTCCATTCCAACCGCATCGACTGGCATAGCGGTAGCAGCTTCTATTCAATATAAAGATACTGGGGTCACTCTCGAAGTTACGCCTAGGGTTAATGCTAACGGCATGGTTATTATGGAAATACATCAAATTGTCAGTGGTGTAGTTCCACAAACAGCCGCCACACCTGGCGTTACCTCAACGGCGACCATTAATAAAAAAGAGATTCAGAGCTCTGTTGCCATTAATGATGGTCAAACCATCGTGTTAGGTGGGCTTATTGATGACAACAATAGTATGACTAAAAGCGGAATCCCTTTGTTATATGATATTCCGTGGATAGGTTCATTATTTGGTAGTACTAGCTATACTAGAACTAAAGATGAGTTAGTTGTTTTGATTACACCACGAGTAGTCAAAAACAAGCAAGATTCTAAGCAAATCACGGATGAATTTAAACGCAAATTAACTGGAATTTATCAAAAGGTAGCTCAGAGTGATTTTGAATCTACTGCTGGTGTAGAAAAAAAGTCACATTAATCGCTTTAGTATGGCTAAGTTGTCATTCCAGTAAGGAATGGCGGAAACTTATTGCCATACTTTTCAAAATATAGCGAAAGGCGAGCGCATCGGCTTGAAGGCTGGCCAAATTTTCATTAGTCACCTCCAGTATTGCGGTAAAGTGGTAGCCGCATGATCTAACAAATCAACTTTTCCGCCATCGGTAGTAGGCATAAAAGAATTAGTGGTCATAATAATTTCCTTAAGGTTTAGGCTTGGTTGATGAGTACTAGGTAAGTGTTACTGAGCGTTCAGTTAAGTTAGTCTAGCGTTGTGCCCATCGTTAGCTCAAAAATGCTGATCTTATTAAGCGTTCCTTTAATCTGACAGAGTGTTACGCCAATCTTGCGGAGTGCTCAGCAAGATTGGCAAAGGTTCGACCCCCTCTGCGCAGCACTTGGCATAACCCACGGTAGTATTGGTCCTAACTGGCTTAGTGGTCAGCAAGGCCTGAGTCGCCTTCTCAGTAATTGAAGAGCACTAGCTACTGATATGATGAGGACTTAGCAAGATTGCA
>CAIVGC010000049.1 GCA_903905335.1 uncultured Methylococcaceae bacterium | reverse complement strand
GGAAATTATTGAAGTCATCAGATAAAACTGATTTACCAAACGACTTGACTAAAATCCCGCATAGGCTTAAGTCGATTGTTTTTGTGTAAGGATAAAATTAATGACTAAAGAACAACTGCATCCGGTGTTCGGCGCACTTAGGACACCATGGAATCAACTATTTTGGAACGCACAAGTGACTCCTAAATAGCTGCAAAAGCTTGTTGTTCACTCACAACGGGCAGCCGCTCACGCGGAACTGGAATAGCGGCCTGCCAATCTTTTTCATTAAGTAGTCGAAATTGGGTGATGGCTTGTTCAATCGCTCCTTGGTTGATTATATTGACATCAAGAATAATAGATAGCCCAATACCGTAGACATAGCTACGATCAATCCGAAAAGACTCATGAATAATGGGGGGTGTTTCACGGATAATGTCGACTTCCATTTTTTCCAAGTGCTCGGAAAAAGTCAGTCCGTTGAATTTCTTGTACTGTATCTTTTCACGATTAATAAGTTGGTAAGTCAAGACTTTGCCTGTGCTGGAAAAATCCGCAGGCACAAATTCTAACTTAGACTCATCAGCAAGCTCTTCTGACGTCAACATTGCCGTCGTGCGTTGGAAAGCAAGTTCTTGGACGGCATCCCAAAATGCATTACGTGCGGTCACAATTTCCACATTCCAGAATGTGAAACGATCTTGGCCGAGGAAATAGAAGTCAAACCACTGATTATATAAATCCGGTCTGTCAGGTTCATCAAGAAGCAAGTGGCTTGTGAACATACCACCATATTTGTCAGAGTCGCGCTTAATGCGACCTTTGAGACGGATGACTTCATTGCTGCGTTTATGTCGAGGCAGCATCACGAAAGATGGGTGCTTTTTTTTGAATCGATGGATCATGAATGTCCTAGGCAGTGCTTTAGAGCGTAAGTTACGTTAGTATTTATCGAAAAAAGCCACATGTCTACGAAAACTTCTTACTGTTCTCGTTCTGCTAAAGTTGAAATTTCTTCGGCGATTTCTTGGGTTGATATATTCATGCTTCTAACGCTGTTCTTTTGTTAAATTTATAGTGACTCTAATGATTTAGTAAGTCAACGACAACCTAATGACTATCTAGCAAGTAGTCGCGATGAAACGCAGTGTTTCGAGGAGGGCGAATTCCATGATCAGGCAAGAGTTAAGTGTATAGGATGTGCCGAGGCTAGGAGGCGCATCATTCACGCTCATAACCGATGCGCTTCACTTTGTTCAGCACCTATGGCCCTACTCGGTATCAAGGTTGGGTTAACGATAGTGCCGTTAGCCCAACCTACTGCAATATCTACGCAAGCGTTATGTCCCGTGTTAAGTGGGTAGCAGGGAAGTCTAAATTAATATCTGAGTAACTGATTTGTGTTTTGCCAATATTATGTTGATGCTAAAATGATTCTAGGAAAACTGCTGATCATCATCTTTACCAAAACATACATACAAGACACTCTCTAACAAATTAGCAAGTAGCCGTGATGAAACGCAGTGTTTCGAGAAGGTCTGAGCGCTGTAAATCCTTGATTCCACCTTGTTGTATCGAAGCTGAGAACTAATGCTAGGCTTAATACATTTTAAATCAGTC
>CAIVGC010000048.1 GCA_903905335.1 uncultured Methylococcaceae bacterium | reverse complement strand
CCTTACTTTATTTATCAATTTGCCAGAATATTCGTATACACCATGGTGGGCTTTGCTGCCGCAGCTTTAGGTGTGGTCCTAGTCTCTAGCGGGGTATTTGGAAAAATTCAAAGCATTTTACAAATGTTTATCGGCTTTATAGTTATCTTACTTGCCTTGGGTATTTTGGGCTGGATTCCTTTTCAGGGCTCTGCCAAATTAATCCCCATGAAGTTATTACGCCGAGGTTATGCAGAATCCAGAACCCAAGGTCCATTAATTGGTGCGGCTATTGCCGGCTTATTAAATGGACTGATGCCCTGTCCGCTCACTTTTGCTATGGCTGTTAAAGCCACCTCTGCCACCAGCATCACAGAAGGCGGCTTATTAATGCTAAGCTTTGGCGCAGGCACGCTACCTACCATGCTCTTTGTTAGCGTTGCCTTTGGCAAAATGAGCGCTAATTTTAGAGGCCTGATGTTAAAGTCTGCCGCTGTTATTATGATTATAATGGGCTGTAATACTGTCTATATGGGCTTATCATTTTATGTGACGGAAAACTTCCAACAGCATAACTTTCTCCATGATATTAAACATGAAATAGATAGCATCATTCTGTTTTTAAAGCATGCCGTAGAGTTTTTAATAGTCAGACTGGATACTATACGGGTTTAATTAAACACATATAGCATATTCTATAACGCTAATCCTCAACTGTTATCATCTAAATAAGCGCCATTAAATATCAATAGACTTGTCCCTACAAATTGTTCCTGATTATAAAACTGCTTCAACAACAGCAGCATACCGGCAGGGAGAGCGTAGCGAGAGTTGACCGATGTCTAGTTTACATGGAGGTAAGCTATCTGGGCTAGACTAAGCCATGCTGCAACGACGTTTATTTTAACCAGTTCTAGCAGTTTGTTAATCAGGTAAATTTTTATCTTATACTAAAAATCATTAGCATGATCATCGGTTGCCGTTAACCGCATACTGCTATTTTCAAGAAGATGAGATTTCTCAGTGCCCAACTTTATCATTAAACGCACTTCGTTTTTTGAGTCTGCTGAGTTCAAGGCATCGTCATAGCTGATTTTATCCGCTAAATATAAATCATAGAGCGCTTGGTCAAAGGTCTGCATAGATTGTTCACGCGAGGCTTTCATTATCTCTTTAAGCTTATGAATGTCACCTTTACAAATATAATCTTTGATTAATGGCGTATTAATTAATATTTCTACCGCCGGATATCGACCTAGCCCATCACTACGCTTAATGAGTTGCTGGGCAACAATGCCTTTTAGGTTTAGCGATAAATCTAACAATAACTGAGTATGCATTTCATCAGGGAAAAAATGTAAAATCCGATCTAAGGCTTGGTCGGCATTGTTTGCATGTAGCGTCGATAAGCACAAATGCCCCGTTTCAGCAAAAGCAATGGCATTCTGCATGGTTTCTCGGGTTCTAATTTCACCTATCAAAATAACATCTGGCGCTTGTCTTAGGGTGTTTTTTAACGCAACCTCATAAGATTCAGTATCAATTCCTACTTCGCGCTGGGTGATAATGCAACCTAAATGAGGATGTTGAAATTCTATTGGATCTTCAATGGTAATAATATGACCACTACTATTTTGATTCCTATATTTAATTAACGCGGCTAATGAGGTCGATTTTCCGGTGCCTGTACCACCCACAAAAATAATCAAACCACGCTTTTCCATAATCAAGGTTTTTAGAATAGGCGGTAAACTTAAATCATCTGCATCAGGTATGTTACTTTCAATCCTGCGTAATACCATGCCGGCACAATTACGCTGGGTAAAGGCGCTGACCCTGAATCGCCCTAACTCATTTACATTAATAGCAAATTGACATTCTTTGGTTTTTTCAAACTCATCCTTTTGGCGCTGATCCATAATACTTAATACCAGCACTAAAGTTTGCTCAGCGGTTAAGGGTATTTCAGCAGCAGAGACTAAACTACCATCAACCTTTAAGGTAGGTACTCTTTCTGCGGTAATAAACAAGTCTGAGGCTTTCTTTTTCACCATGAGTGCCAGTAACTCATTAAAATCCACAAAGTCTCCTAATGAAATAAACTTTTATCAACGGCTTTAGTCGCGGCAACTGATGAACTGACCAGACCTTTATCAACCAATTCTTTCAAATTTTGATCTAAAGTTTGCATGCCATCTCTGCGCCCTGTTTGAATCGCTGAATACATTTGTGCTACTTTTGCCTCACGAATCAAATTCCTAATCGCTGAGGTACCCACCATAATTTCATGAGCGGCAATACGACCACCGCCAATTTTCTTCATGAGTGTTTGGGAAATAACAGCCTGTAACGACTCCGATAACATGGAGCGTATCATGTCTTTTTCAGCAGAAGGAAATACATCTATAATTCGATCGATGGTTTTAGCGGCAGACGTAGTATGTAATGTACCGAAGACCAAGTGACCGGTTTCAGCAGCCGTTAAGGCTAGACGTATAGTTTCTAAATCACGCATTTCACCAACCATGATAATATCTGGATCTTCACGTAAAGCAGATCGCAGCGCCTCATTGAAACCATGAGTATCCCTATGAACTTCGCGCTGATTAATTAAGCATTTTTGGCTGTCATGAACAAACTCAATGGGATCTTCAACCGTCAATATATGTGCATAATGATTACAATTTATATGATTTATCATAGCAGCTAAGGTCGTTGACTTACCTGAACCTGTAGGACCAGTCACTAACACTAAGCCTCGTGGTTTTGCAGTAACATCCTCAAAAAACTTAGGTGCATCTAAGTCTGCAAATGATAATACTTTTGAGGGAATGGTTCTAAAGACGCCCGCAGCACCGCGTTCCTGATTAAATGCGTTAACACGAAATCTTGCTACACCTGGCAAGGCAAAAGAAAAATCGATCTCTAAGAACTCTTCATAATCATGACGTTGCTTATCATTCATAATGTCATAAATCAAAGCGTGCACAGCTTTATGATCCAATGCCGGCATGTCTATTCGCCTTACATCACCATCAACTCGAATCATCGGCGGCAAGCCGGCTGATAAATGTAAATCAGATGCACCACTTTTAACAGAAAACGCCAATAACTCAGTAATATCCATAATGTCTACTCTATATACCGATTAACACATCGTCGCGATAGCGACCTCATTATTTGTTTTTTTTATAAACCGCAGAATGGCTGCGTAACATCAGTAAATAACTAGATTGCTTATAAAGGGTGAATAAACAGTGGTTTTATTCACCTTTTTTAATAGCCTAATGACACAGGCTAAAGTCCTCTTCTTCTCCATGTTCATCTTGTTATATAGAGCAACAATAACGCCCTTACCCAAGCCAAAACCTAAGCTCAAATAACCATAATACTAATCGGATCAGTCCAAACACCACCGCCGTTACTATCAATGCCGCGCACCCGCAACCAATAAATTTGTCCAGGCTTCAGATCTGTTATTAAGATATGCGTACTGGTTACTGAAGATAGCGCATGTTGCCAGTTGCTTTCTATTTTTGGGTCACCTAGTGTAATCTGGATTTCATAGCTTCCAGCACCGGTTAATCGAGTGACTTGGATGTTTAAACTGCCAGTTAATTGGCCATGGGTCACTTTAAAATCACTAGGTGCAGGTAAAAGTTCGCTGCTGTTGTTACGCACACTGTCGTGACGTAGCTCATAACCGGTGGTGGCGAGTAGCGCAGTATCACCTTCTGACATCAATTCTAAGTACAGTGCCAGACGTTTGAGTAAATCGGTTAAGGTTTTTCGAGTCGCGTCGCGCTGGGCGATCTTTAGGGTGTCATGAGTGAGGCTGGCATGATAAGCATCCTGAAAGGCCTCGTAGCTGGCCTTGAGATTATCTAGCGTGAGTCCTTGCCCTGCCCAAGGTTCTTGATAATGGCTGTTGCCAGTCATGCTCGTAACGATAGAGCCAGACTTGGCTAGGAAATCCGATGCACTTAGGCGGTCGAAGGTGACAATAAGTTTAGCTTGCATAGAAAATCTTCCTATAGAGTAAGTTTAAGTTATGTATGATTGCCGTTAGGTTGTTAGCTTAATCTATTTTTTAAAATTGTCCAGCTCTAACAGATACACATAGTTCTTTTCTCTGGCGTGGTTGCGTAATCGTCATTACTAGCTGCTCTTTTTGGTTATCAATTTAAGACGGGACGGTTTAGTCCGCACGACGACGTGGACGCTCCATAAGGGCCATAGGATGCTGAACAAAGTGAAGCGCATCGTTTATGAACGTGAATGATGCGCCTCCTAGCGTCGGCACATCCTATGCACTGGTTTGGATTTGCACCTAGCATGTACGGCGGTTTAATCTATACGAAATATTCGCGTAGGGTAGATTCGGATCGCGCAAGCAATCCACCACATACGGAGCATAAACTAACCCTCACTTGGATGATTTCTCGTGTGGTTTTTTTTGTTCGATTGTTTTCAAGCCTGCGAAAGTGTGGCGGATTTTTGTCGCGACCCGTTAGAGCACGTAGTGAATCCGCCCTACGATTTACGGACTTTTATCATGGCCTAGCCTATTCATACAAGCCATTGATAAACAAACTAAAAATAGCCATCACCCGACCATAATTCTTGCCATCATGAGCAAAAAGTGCATAAAAAGCTGTTTTTGTAGCCTAACTTTAACGCTCCGCATCAAAACTTAGGCTCAAGATAGAGCACAAAAAGTTTTTGTTTTGCAATTTAAATCAATAACAAGGTAATAAAAAGCGTTGATTGCCTAGTAAAACCTAACAGTTAGAAATCAAAATGATTT
>CAIVGC010000047.1 GCA_903905335.1 uncultured Methylococcaceae bacterium | reverse complement strand
CGAAATTATCGAAGAATCCGATATTGCCGAACTAGAAATCAAAGAAGGCGAAGAGTCGATTCGCATTAGTCGCTATTCTGCGGCACCGACTCAGGTTAATTATGCACCTGCACCTATGGGTGTAGCACCGACTGCAATCAGCGCTACTCCTGCAGTTGCCGTAGAAGAAAAAATAACAGGACATGCCGTTAAATCACCGATGGTAGGTACTTTTTATCGTTCAGCGTCACCCGGCAGTAAAGTGTTTGTCGAAGTAGGTCAATCGGTTATGTCCGGCGATACCTTATGTATTATTGAAGCTATGAAAATTCTTAATCAAATTGAAGCGGATAAAAGTGGCGTTATTACTAAAATACTGGTTGATAATGCTGAGCCGGTCGAATACGGCCAACCCTTATTCATCATTGAATAATCTGCGGGGATCCCATGTTCAATAAAATTGTTATTGCCAATCGCGGCGAAATTGCCTTGCGTATCCTTCGCGCCTGCAGAGAATTGGGCATTAAAGTCGTCGCAGTGCATTCAGAAGCCGATCGCGATCTTAAACATGTGCGCTTAGCTGATGAATCTGTATGCATAGGCCCTGCGGCTTCAGCAGATAGCTATCTGAATATTCCAGCCATAATCAGCGCCGCTGAAGTGACCGATGCAGAAGCCATCCATCCTGGTTACGGCTTCTTATCCGAAAATGCTGATTTTTCTGAAAAAGTAAAGCAAAGTGGCTTTGTCTTTATAGGCCCCAATGCCGAGACTATCCGTATGATGGGTGACAAGATTTCTGCTAAAAAAGCCATGCAGGCGGCAGGTATTCCTTGCGTCCCTGGAAACAATGATCCGCTGTCAGACGATGATCAAAAGAACTTAAGTATGGCTCAAGAAATTGGCTATCCGGTCATTATCAAGGCGGCTGGTGGTGGTGGCGGTAGAGGTATGCGCACCGTACATACTGAATCTGCGCTGATTAACTCCATAGCGATGACTAAAGCCGAAGCCGGCAGTGCTTTTGGTAATCCAACCGTGTACATGGAAAAGTTTCTGGAAGATCCTAGGCACATTGAGTTCCAAGTCATGGCTGATTCGCACGGCAACGCGATTCACTTAGGCGAACGTGATTGCTCTATGCAACGTCGTCATCAAAAAGTAGTGGAAGAAGCGCCAGCTCCTGGCATTACTCCTGAACAACGTAAACTCATCGGTGAACGTTGTGCTAAAGCCTGTATTGATATTGGCTACTTAGGCGCAGGTACCTTTGAGTTCTTATATGAAAAAGGCGAGTTCTTTTTCATAGAAATGAATACGCGCGTACAAGTTGAACATCCAGTCACCGAGATGATCACGGGCTTTGATATTGTTAAAGAACAACTGCGTATTGCCGCAGGAGAACGATTATCTATTACTCAAGATCAAGTTAAAATTACCGGCCATGCCATTGAATGCCGATTGAACGCTGAAGATCCTAAGACCTTCATGCCTTGCCCCGGTACTATCGATCAATTCCACATGCCTGGTGGCCCTGGTATTCGTTGTGAGACGCATATTTATAATGGCTATAAAGTACCTCCGTATTACGACTCTATGATAGGTAAATTGATTGCTCATGGCGAAGATAGAAAAAGTGCTATCGCGCGTATGAACACGGCTTTGAGTGAAATCATCATAGATGGCATTAAAACCAATATACCGTTACAGCAAGACATTATGAATGACAGCGCTTTCGCTCAAGGCCAGCAAAACATTCATTATTTAGAAAAGAAGTTAGGGATTTATTAGCTCTGTAATTCTGTAGGGTGGATAAGCGATAGCGCGTCCACCTAAACATTCTAGAGTAATTTATGACCACTATTCTAGCGATTAAGCAGGCTGTTCAGCAATTACCTGCTCACGAATTGGTTGGATTTAGCCGATAGTTTACTCAGTTTAAGAAACTGTTTGGGATGCTCAGATTGACGCTGATGCAGACGCGGGGAAATTAGATAAGCTGGCGACTGAAGCACTAGTTGAATATCATAATGACTCAGCTTGTAAACATTGAAGCACTTTACTTCTTCAAAGTTCTGGCAACATTTCGACGCGTTGCCTGCTAATATTCAACAACAAGCGCGCAATAACTATGATCTATTCAAACAGAATCCTCAGCATCCGTCGCTGCAATTCAAGTCCATTAAAAACGGAGCAATTCGTAGCTTATACGTCAGCTTAGGGTATTGCGCCCTTGGTACTCCAGTTGATTTAGGTGTGCAATGGTTTTGGATTGGCAGTCATGCCGACTATGATAAATCGCTTAATTAACAGCTTTAGGATAGGCGAGCCTTAATTTAGCTCTATAAAATATATCTACCGAATCTAGCTATCGATGTTTGTTACTTTATGGCTAACCCAAACAAGCCTCACTTTCAAATCACATATCTTATCTTATGGCCTGGCATCAAATTTCCGTTATCACCCAAGAAAACCTTGCGCCGCAACTAGCTGATTTTTTCAGTGATCTAGGTGCCGTATCCGTCACTTACATGGACGCCGAAGACGAACCCGTCTATGAACCGGCTATCGGCGAAACCAAAATATGGAGTAACACCCAAGTCATTGCCCTCTATGAATTAGATGCTGATCCCGAACTAATAAAATCTCAGGTTTATAAGCAATTTAATAACGATGACTTGCATGACTGGGTGTATGAAGCCATTGCCGATCAGGAATGGGAACGTGCTTGGATGGAATATTATAAGCCAATGAAATTTGCCGATAGGCTTTGGGTATGCCCAACCGATCAAGAACAAGTTGAGTCGGGTACCGTTTGTTTGACTCTTGATCCCGGCCTTGCCTTCGGAACAGGTACACATCCAACCACGGCATTATGTTTGGAATGGCTGGCCAGTCATGAATTAAGCACTAAAACCGTCATAGATTATGGCTGTGGTTCTGGCATACTCGCGGTTGCCTCAGTATTACTAGGCGCTAAAGTCGCTCATGCTGTGGATATTGATCCGCAAGCAATCACCGCCACAGAAAGCAATGCCTTAAAAAATAAGGTGGTAGATAAAATTAAAACTTATCTACCTGAGCATTTCACGCCTTTTCAGGCGGATATAGTCTTGGCGAATATCTTAGCTAAACCCTTAATTGATATGGCTGAGCAAATTTGCGCCTTAGTTATTTCCGGCGGCCAGTTAGTCTTATCAGGTATTCTATACGAACAAGCCGAATCTGTTATTAGTGCCTACCAGCATCAAATCATCTTCAGCCCCTTAGTACAACAAGAAGACTGGATCAGACTTGAAGGCGTTAAGCGCTAGCATTTTAGCCATGCTTAGCACTAACAGATACACACAATTTCAAGGTACGTCATTCCGGCATGGACTGCCGGAATATAGACTACATGGACGTAAAAACATTAGCAGATGGCATTAGATATCTGCTCAGATAACGCTTATACCATTAAGTTGGCGCTTATGCACCTTGCTCTATCAATCTCACATTACATAAATTCAAAAACCTATGTCACTACCTGAAATCTATTTAAAAAAGAACGAAGACAAGCGCTTACGAAAAGGGCATCTTTGGGTTTTTAGCAATGAAGTGGATACCCAGCGCTCACCGCTAGAACAATTCACAGCGGGCGACCTAGCACAGGTTAAAAGTGATGATGGCAAAGTCTTGGGTACGGCTTATGTTAATCCACAAGCACTGATTTGCGCGCGTTTACTATCCAGAAAACCTAATCTAAAGTGCGGCAGCAATTTTTTTAAAGAGCGTTTAACTACTGCGCTGATCTTGCGTGAAAAACTCTTTACTCAGCCCTATTATCGTTTAGTTTTTGGTGAAAGTGATGGTTTGCCAGGCCTAGTTATTGACCGTTTTGGCTCGGTATTTTCAGTGCAGATCACTACAGCCGGCATAGAGCAACGTAAAGAATCGTTGTTGACTGCTCTTGTAGAATTATTCAGCCCAACCGCCATCATACTCAAAAATGATAACAGCCAGAGACAGCTAGAAGGCTTAAGCTTAGAATCTGAAATCGCCTACGGCCAACTACCTAACTCGGTCATTATCGAAGAAAACGGTGCGCAGTTTAAGATCGACATATTGAATGGCCAAAAAACCGGCTGGTTTTATGATCATCGCAGCAGTCGGGCCTCAGTCGCTAATATTGCCAAAGATCAACGGGTATTAGATTTATTTTCTTACACAGGCGCTTGGGGTATACCCGCAGCAATGGCTGGTGCAACAGAGGTGACTTGTGTCGATGCTTCTGAAAGCGCTTTAACACTAGCAAAAGAAAATGCTGAACTTAATCAGGTAGGCGATAAAATGCACTTTGTGCGTAGTGATGTTTTCGAATTTCTAAAGCAAGCCCGCCTAGACAATCAGCTTTATGATATTATCGTCCTTGATCCACCTGCACTCGTTAAACGAAAAAAAGATTTTAAACAAGGCTATGAGGCTTATAGGCGCTTAAACCACTTAGCACTACAAGTATTATCCAAAAACGGTATTCTGGTTTCGGCTTCTTGCTCTTTCCATCTAAGTCGTGAAAATTTACATGAAATTTTACGTTCTTCAGGCAAGCATATAGATCGACATTTAGTATTTTTTGCTAGCGGTGGTCAAGGGCCAGATCATCCTATAGATCCTGCAGCGCCTGAAACAGAATATCTAAAAACATTCTTTTGCTCAGTTTCGCCTAGTCTATAAAAGCATTGAGCTATAAAGACAGCCATTATAGAATGGCTCTGTCATATTTATGGGCACCTGTAAGATGCATATTACTTTACCCTGATAGGCTGTAAAGTTTCTTCTGTAATGGTTCGGTTTACGATTTTAACTGTTCTCAATATAAATGCTATGCAACACATCATAATAAAAATTAACTAAATCCAAGGATATTTAAACCATGAAAGCATGTGATTCCTGTTCTGGCCGAGCTGAAATCGGTAAAAATCATAAGCAAGTTCCCGTCCTACAAAGAACCATTGGGCTTGCTCTTGTTTATTTACCTATATTCACTTTACCTTTTGTATTTCTTAGTGCCTATTTGACCTATTACCACTTACGTATGATTGGTGGAACGAACATTAAATCCTTTTCAGATTTTCTTCCTGAAAGAAGTAGTCATCGTTATAACTTAAAAAATCAAATTACTATGGACGGCTCTTTTAAAATGAGCTTGGCCCAATCAAAACTTTATTGGATATTAAACTGTACTTGGTACTGTCCAGTCAGTGTTGCTGTTTTTGAATGGCATGCTTATCTGGTTAAGATTGTTGAAAACTGGTGGTGTCCATTCACCCATGAAAAGAAAGAAGGTTATAGCAACGCCAAAATTGATCAGTCATTCTGGCACATCTATCCTGAAGATATAATTAAGTTAGATGAAGAAGACCGAGACAACCCCATCTGGAATGAATCCACCGATAAATAACACCTTAAGATAAAGGCACAAGGCAATAAGCCCTAAGGTCATGTATTTTACTTTTAGCTTAACGCCTTGCTGAACTTATGAAAATTGGTCCCTATCTACTCGAAAATAATTTAATTTTAGCGCCTATGGCGGGGATTAGTGACCATCCTTTCAGATCGTTATGTAAACAACTAGGTGCGGGATTGGCAGTATCCGAGATGGTGGCCTCTAATCCAGCCTTGCGAGAACATAAACGCACCTTATTAAAAGCAGACCACAAAGATGAAATAGGTCTGCGCTCGGTGCAAATTTTAGGCACCAATCCCGAACAAATGGCTGACGCTGCACGATATAACGCAGAACGTGGCGCACAGATTATTGATATTAATATGGGCTGCCCCGCTAAAAAAGTCTGTTCGGTTGCTGCGGGTTCCGCTTTACTAAGAGACGAAGCGTTGGTAAAGAAAATATTAGAGGCTGTAGTCAATGCCGTTGATATTCCTGTTACTTTAAAAATCCGTACCGGCTGGGATATGCATAGTCGCAATGCCGTTGATATTGCTAAAATTGCAGAAAACTCAGGCATAGCGGCTCTCACCTTACACGGACGAACAAGAGCGTGTAAATTTAACGGTCTAGCTGAATATGAAACCATTAAAGCGGTTAAGCAAGCGGTAAATATTCCCATCATTGCCAACGGTGACATCGATTCAGCACAAAAAGCGAGTTATGTACTGGCTACTACAGGTGCAGATGCCATCATGATAGGCCGTGCCGCTCAAGGTAATCCTTGGATATTTAAGCAAATAGATTATTTCCTTAAAACAGGGCGCCAGCTTGATAAACCAAGCACTAGCGAGATACATAACACTTTGCTAACTCACCTTGAGCAACTATATAGTTTCTATGGCAATCTCAGCGGTGTTAGAATAGCTCGAAAACATATTAGTTGGTATTTTAAACATTTTGATACAATCAGCTTAGAAACTCGAAGCCACCTCAATCAAGCCATCAGCCCAACAAAACAATTGGCGCTGATTAATTCGGCATTTAATCACATTCACTAATCACTACTGCCCATGAATGAATCATCAAAAAGTGTTGAAATCATTGACATAGACAGTAAAGACGTCATACCTTTACCACTGTCTCTATATGTCAAACAAACTGTTGAGTTCTATCTTTCGCAACTGAGCGGCCATGATGCTGTTGGCTTACATGCTATGGTCATTAGCGAAGTTGAAAAACCCTTGTTAGAAACCGCATTAGAACATTCAGGCTATAACCAAACTAAAGCGGCTAAAGCATTAGGTTTAAGTCGCAGTACATTAAGAAAGAAATTGGATCAATACGGAATCTCTTAAGCTCCACCACGATTCGACTTACACAACCAAATCCCCCTATCCATCTATATAAAAGGTCTGCATGAACAAACAAATGACTCGCGCACTGATCAGCGTTTCTGATAAATCTGGTGTCGTCGATTTTTGCCGAGAATTACATCAATTAGGCATTGAGCTTTTGTCTACTGGCGGCACTGCTAAAACGCTGATGGAGCATCACATCCCCGTCACTGAAGTTTCTGATTACACAGGCTTTCCAGAAATGATGGATGGTCGGGTTAAAACCTTACACCCTAAAGTACATGGTGGCATTTTAGGACGTAGAGGTATAGATGATGCTGTAATGGCTGCAAATGCTATTAAGCCTATTGATATGGTTGTGGTCAATCTCTATCCGTTTGAACAAACCATTGCTAAACCCGATTGTGATTTTGAAACTGCTATTGAAAATATCGATATCGGTGGGCCAACGATGATACGCGCCGCTGCTAAAAATCATGCGGATGTTGCCATCATTGTTAGTCCTTATGATTACGCCAGTATTTTAGCCGAACTAAAGCAGACTGATAACAAGCTTTCTGCAAAAACTCGCTTTAATCTGGCACTAAAAAGTTTTGAACATACTGCACGTTATGACACTGCCATTGCAACTTACCTAGGCAAGTTAAATGACGTGCCGTTCCCTGAAACCTTAAATTTACAGTTTTATCATAATCAAGCACTACGTTATGGCGAGAACCCCCATCAGAGTGCTGCTTTTTATAGAGAAAAATCTCCTGCCGCTGGCACTATTGCGGCAGCTCATCAGCATCAGGGTAAAGAATTATCTTACAACAATATTGTCGATGCCGATGCCGCGCTGGAATGTGTAAAAACCTTTAATGACAAGGCCACTTGCGTAATCGTTAAGCATGCTAACCCTTGCGGCGTAGCCCAGGCTGATAGTCTTTTAGACGCTTATGATAAAGCTTATGCAACAGATCCGACTTCAGCTTTCGGTGGCATTATCGCCTTTAATCAAGAACTCGATGAACAAACCGCGATCGAAATAATCAGCCGTCAATTTGTTGAAGTGATAATTGCGCCGACCATAACGCCGGCTGCATTAGTCGTGCTAGCCACCAAACAAAACATTCGAGTATTGGCTTGTGGCTTATGGGGACGTGTTAATGCACCCTCTTTTGATTTCAAGCGCGTCGCAGGTGGTCTTTTAGTTCAAGATAAAGATTTCGGTGAAATCAGTCTTGCTGATCTTAAAGTTGTTAGTCAACGCGCACCTAGCGAACAAGAATTAGCCAATTTATTATTCGCTTGGAAAGTCGCCAAATTCGTTAAATCTAATGCTATTGTTTATTGCAAAAATGGTCAGACAATTGGTGTAGGCGCAGGACAAATGAGCCGTGTTTACTCTGCTAAAATTGCCGGCATAAAAGCTGCCGATGAAGGTTTAGTAGTCCCTGGTTCAGCCTTAGCATCTGATGCGTTTTTCCCCTTTAGAGATGGCATTGATGCCGCGGCAGAAGCAGGTATCACCGCCATTATTCAACCCGGCGGTTCTATGCGTGATAACGAAGTAATAGACGCTGCAAATGAACACAACATTGCCATGGTTTTCACCGGCATGCGTCATTTTCGACATTAATTTAAACACGGCGTAACAGACTGTTGCGCCGTCTTGCTGAGACTCTCTCCCTTATGAAAATCCTCATCGTTGGTAGCGGTGGTCGTGAACACGCCCTTGCTTGGAAAGCTAAACAATCACCTAAAGTTACGCAAGTCTTTGTAGCGCCGGGAAATCCAGGTACGGCCTTAGAAGCTGGCGTTGAAAACATCGCACTGGCTGTCGATGATATTTCTGGTTTACTGGCTTTTGCCCAACAGGAACACATCGACTTAACCATTATTGGCCCAGAAATTCCTTTAGTCTTAGGTATCGTTGATAGCTTTCAAGCCGCTGGCTTAAAATGCTTTGGCCCCAGCGCACTCGCTGCACAACTTGAAGGTTCTAAATCTTTTTGCAAAGATTTCATGATACGCCACCATATTCCCACTGCGGCTTATCAAAGCTTTACTGATACTGAGCTTGCCATCGCTTATATCAAACAACAAGGTGCGCCTATTGTTGTTAAAGCTGACGGTTTGGCTGCCGGCAAAGGCGTGATTGTTGCACTAAGCGAACAAGCCGCGATAGATGCGGTCATCGACATGCTCTCAGGCAATGTTTTTGGTAGCGCTGGCAATCGTGTAGTCATTGAAGAATTTCTAATCGGCGAAGAAGCCAGCTTCATTGTTATTGCTGACGGCAAAAATGCACTGGCTATGGCTACTTCACAAGATCACAAAGCGCGTGATAATAATGACTTAGGGCCAAATACTGGCGGCATGGGCGCTTATTCACCCGCTCCCGTCGTAACGCCAGAAATTCATGAGCGTGTTATGCGTGATGTGATCGCACCTACTTTAAAAGGCATGGCCGACGATGGTCTACCTTATACCGGCTTTCTTTATGCCGGTTTAATGATTAGCCCTGATGGCACGATCAAAGTTTTGGAATATAACTGTCGTTTTGGTGATCCTGAAACTCAGCCTATCATGATGCGTATGAAAAGCGACCTAGTCGAACTCTGTGAAGCAGCTTTGGCAGGAGAGCTGGATAAAGCTCATAGCGACTGGGATGAACGAGCCGCCTTAGCCGTAGTCTTGGCCGCTGGTGGTTATCCAGACACTTATCAACAAGGCGCGATTATTTCTGGTTTACCCGAACAAGAACAAGCTGAGTGCAAAGTATTTCATGCGGGGACAAAAAAGGTCGGCGACAACATAATTACTGCAGGTGGTCGCGTGTTATCGGCCTGTGCATTAGGACAAGATATTAAAACCGCACAAACCAACGCTTATAAACTGGCTAACAGCCTGCATTGGGATGGCGTTTATTACCGTACCGATATTGGTTTTAAAGCTATTTAGGCTTAACTGTCGGGCACGAACTGTGCCCGACCTTGTAAGTCATAGCTCCGAATATCCTAGATTTGACTGCCACACTGCGTTACATCGAGACTACTGACTATATCACTATAATTCTAAGTGAAAAGTGGCTATTTTTAGAGATGCCCTTTACACTTGATGCCAACAAAGTGTGTTAGATTTAACCCTATTTAAGTATGCCTTATATTTTTCTCGGCATTGTTTTGCTTCTTAGTGGCTGTACGCTGCAAAAACAAGGACAGACACCTGCCATTTTAGCTACAGCCAATGTCTTACCAACGTTAGTGATTCCTGACGTAAGAGAGCGAATGCTGTACCTTGCCCGTCAGGAATGGGAATTGTTCGGTCGTCCAGAAGTAAATTTTGATATTGAGCCTCCAACAATAACTTATCCAAGTAAAATAACCCACGGTCATGAATCGCTTCCGCCTTTTTTTAGCCGAATATACATGTATTGGTATTCTGTGACGGATTTACCGATAATCGGGCATGACGGCGAAATTAGACCTTGGTCTGGGGCTTTTATTGTCTGGCTGGCTAGGAGTGCAGGCGTTCCAGAAAGTGATTTACCTTCTAGTGTTTTGCATTGGGATTATATTCAGTATGTGATGGCAGCGGGGTCTGAAAACAGATTTGTAAGCCATGATATCCATACTTATCCTCCTAAACCAGGAGATATCATTTGTGCGCCTCGGGGTGTAGCCTTTATCCAGTCTATTCACAATTATAGCGATCTAAATCGCGGGGCTTACCACTGTGATTTAGTGGTTGCAAAACACCCCAGGGAACTTGATGTAATAGGAGGCAATGTCTTGGACGCCGTCAGTTTGACTCATATCAAACTGGATAACGAAGGAAAAGTGATACCCACAAAAATCAGACCTTGGATGTTAACGCTAGAACAGCGAGATTAAAATATACGAGAAATCGTATATTCATCTAAAACGTGACAAACTGTCACATAGGTTAAGTTGTATCTTTACAGCCCAGCGCCTTCATCTGGATATTGGGTTAACGATAAAGCCGTTAGCCCAGCCTACTTTGCTTTTATTGCCTTAATCAATATCCTTAATCAAAGCCATCATATCTTCTACAGACATTTTGCCACTGACTTCACCACCTTCTAATAAGCTATTAGCTAAATCGCGCTTATGCTTATGTAGCTCGACAATTTTGTCTTCTATAGTGTCTTTTGCAACTAAGCGATAAATGGTCACAGGGCGTTTTTGACCCATGCGATGCGCTCTATCAGACGCTTGATCTTCGACCGCAGGATTCCACCAAGGATCCATATGTATTACATAATCGGCGGCTGTTAGATTTAAACCAGTCCCGCCGGCTTTTAAACTAATTAAAAACAAATCACCTTCACCTGCTTGAAATAAGTTAACAGCTTTTTTCCTATTTGGAATAGAGGTTGAGCCATCTAGGTAATGATAAGGAATGCCTTTTTTATCTAACAATTGACGAATCAGCGTTAAATGGCCAACAAATTGACTAAACACTAAGGCTTTATGGCGATTGTCCAATAACTCATCCACCAACTCTTCAAAAGCTAACAACTTAGAGCTACTGAGCGTACTTTCCTCCATCACTAAACGAGGATGACAGCAAGCACGGCGCAGCTTCATGATTTCTGCTAAAACTTTCAGCTGTTTGTGTCCAGGCTGTGCGGTGTTACTTAGCATTGTTTGCATAGCATTACGACGTAAGGCCTCATAGAGTGTTCGTTCTTCTGGACTTAATTCTATATGCAAGGTGACTTCAGTACGTGAGGGCAATTCGGTTAATACGTCATTCTTTAAACGTCTTAAGATGAAAGGCCGTAATAATTTTCGTAACCGATGCTGTACTTCCTGATCTTTTTGGTTTTCTATCGCCTGCGCATAACGTTGATTAAACTTTTGTAATGAACCCAATAAACCCGGATTAATAAAGTTAAATAAATTCCACAACTCACCCAAATGATTTTCTATAGGTGTACCTGTAGTAATCAATTTAAAATCAGCTTGCAAGGCCATGGCGGCTTTAGAGCGTTTAGTTAGCCCATTTTTAATGGCCTGAGCTTCGTCAGCTACTAACGTATGCCATGTTTTTTCCGCCAAGCGTTCGCCCTCGGTTTGCAATAAGCCGTAGCTACAGACAATTAAATCAAAAGGGCCGGCATTATCAAGCATCTCTTGTCGATCACCTAGCCCAAATTGATAGGCGTTTAAGGTAGGTGCAAAACGCTGACATTCTTCTAGCCAATTAATACATACTGAGGTGGGTGCAAGAATCAACGACGGTCCTTGTGGTGCACGCGACAATATCAAAGCCAAGGCTTGTACTGTTTTACCCAAGCCCATATCATCGGCTAGGCAAGCACCCGCGCCCCAATGAGCCAAACGCATCATCCATTGAAAACCTTCACGCTGATAATCACGCAGGTCACCTTGTAAGGTTGACGGTGGCTGCGGATTTAAATCACCCATTTCATTAAGTCGGACTAATTGATCTTGCCAAGGCTTACTGGCCGTAATACTCATGCCTGTCGTAATTTCATCCAAGGCCTGTGCGGCTAATGGATGAAAACGTACTTTATCTTTATGTACGTCGCCTAGACCCGCTAAATCGTCCAAGCGCTGGCGTAATTCCTGCGTTAAAGTAATGATCTGGCCATCATCCAACCTAAGAAAACGACCTGATGAGCCACTTAACAAGCTCATTAATTGCTGCATATCCAGCACTTGCTGATCATCAATTTGTACTGTGCCTTCTACACTAAACCAATCTTTTTCCTTGCGCACCGAAAATTGTACTTGTGATAGGCCAGCCTCACGGCTGAGACGAATCTTTTTACCTTTAGGCCATTCAAGAACGGCAAACTCACCTAGCTCTTGTAAATGTAACAACGCTTCCAAGGCCGATTCAGCATCATCCAATAACCACTTGGCTTCTTTATTAACATATAATTCGGGACATTCATCCAACACTTGTTTTAAATAGTCGGCTTCTAAATCAAAATCACGTGTAGTTTGCAATTGTTTGCCATCAATCTCGGCCAATACTGTTGCTCCACCCGCACTCGGCTTATAAAGCGGACCACCCTCACTAAAGGGCTGTACAAATACTTCTATTTGTATACCTTGTCCTACAGGCTGTAGATGTATATGTAAGCGACTGTCGGCTTCTACGGTTTCTGCATAACTAGATGTACCACCAATATCAGACTGTACCGTTAACATTGAAGCAATTGAAGAAATTGAATCGATTACTTGTTGGCGAGCGCTCGCGGGCACTGTTAAGCCATTTTTACCTAAAATATTAGCCACTTGCCTATGTGCATCACTTATAACATAGACGATTAAGCCATGACTGGCTGTTTTTTGAGCAATGATGTGCTGTGAACCTATAGGTGGTAACAAGGAAATATGTAAATTTTCTTCTTGTTCTTTAACCAGTAATTGAGGCTCTGCCAATACAATATCGACTGGAGGCGAAGTAGCTTCTTGATTAAGCCAATAAACATGGGGATGTCCTGCCGCCTCAACAATGGCAATGCTAGGTAGCGCATAATATTCTTTGCTGGAGTAACCATAATACGAGTCTTCTTTTTCAACTTGAATAGACTTACAAATTCGTCGATCTTGTTCGGTTAAATAATCAAAATCAGCAATGTCTTGATGTAACCTTTTTAAGGCAATCGGTCGACCTTTAGTCCATCGACCATTTTTACCTAAACGCTGCTCTTTAGGTTCTAATATTACGGCATTATTAAGCAAGCTTAATGACCAAATCAGGCGTAGTTCTGTTTGAACAGTCACGTCTGATTCAACCGTCAATTGAGTTAAAGCATCTAAGGCTCTTTGCCATGCTGAAACCTGTGGCAATAAATCAATAATATCTTTAAATGTTGATTGTGAATATTGTTGTGCTAATTTTTCACAAGCTTGATTCTTATAATTGAGCCGTTGTAACAATAAGGCGCTCACCGCAGCATACCATTCATAGCCCAAGTCCTTAGCCTGCAAACAAAAGCTAGCTAAATCAGCTAAAAAATCTTTATTTCTAGGGTGCTTAGTTATATTGTCAATTTCACCAATCCAATATAATAATAGAACATGAAATAAGCGCTCATAGGGCAATTTATTAGCCCTTAATAAATGTTCACTCTGCTCACTGGTGGATTTACCTTGATAAATATCAACCGCGTCTAAGAGGATTAAATTAAGTATATAAAAACCCTCATTTTGCCAAGATTTCTTAAGCGTAATTTGAGTTTGTTGCTTTAACAAAACTATATTTTGAGGTGACCGCGTCTTTAGTAAAGCTAAATTAAAAAAGAACCCATGTATGCCTTCAATACTGACATTACGTTTGCCTGTTTCCTTTTTAAGTATTTTTAACGACTGTTCAAATAACGCTATCGCCTCATCATTGTTGTTTTCTAAGAAACGTAAAGTCGCTAGCAATTTCAAAGCATCAAATGAATAGTCACCGACTAACCATTGTTCAGCATCCTTTATATTGCCTCGTAACAATCGTTCTTCAATAAGGCCGTGAACGATAATAGGATTCCTGGGCTTTTCTTGGCCAAAAAACTGTTCCATTAATTGATAAGGCTCTGAAGTATCGATCAAATCTATACGCCTATCACGCAACAAATACTCTAATACTTGAAATCTCATCTGATCCGATAACGATGAAAACCAAGCAGCGTCATAGTGTTTAAAAAAATGATGTTGATTGAGTCTGTAAAACTTTTTCTAAAATCCGTATAAAACCGCTCAATATTCGCTGAAAATGCAGTTTCATTACCCTGATATAAAAAAATTCGTAATTGCTTTATAGCGTGGTAGGCATTGATCTTAGCAGAATAAAAATAATTAGGTTCAGCAATGATCTGTTGGGTCAATTTGCCAAACCAAGGTTGATCTACCGCTAAACGCATCAGTGGTTCAGCAATTTCTTCATTACACCGCCAACCATCCGTTGACATAATAATCAACCTGCTATTTTGTAACTTGTCGCGCAAAGGCTTATTAATTAAACCTAAAGTTTGTCGATCAAAACAAGCTGATTTTTCTAATAATTTTGCGAAACTCGACTGGCCAATCGGAGCATAAATAACGGCCAGCGCCAGCATAATACTTTGTTCATCTTTTGATAAAACATTAAAAAACGGAAGTAATTTATTTTTCATTAAGGAATGATCGCGTTACAAGATATTGGCATAGTTTAAAGGTTCATAACTACATTACCTAGCCAATGTTACAAGAGTTTATAGGCTATATTGACTCAATAGCCATTCTAGGAGGCTGTCCGAGAATAGAAAACCTACTGCGACTCCTATTCTCGGACAGCCTCCTAGTCATTAATAGTTAAAGAACTTAAGGATTTTCAATTAACTTATAAATAAAAAAATTGGTTGTTAAAATTTTTAAAAATCCCACTTCTGTTTTATAAGCAAGACAAAGTCAATTTATTTATTTATTACTCTCTCAACCCATGCATTCTTTTCAAATTTCAATTTTTATCCGTTGTGAAAAGCATACCGTCCAAAGTAACGATAGTCATAATACTGACACTTTTATTGATTAGACTATTCTTATCTCACCCTTGATAAGGGTAACTATTATCTAACTGGACGCTGAACTAGCGTTTATCAGAACTCGACTACAGTTAAAATGGCTGTTTATTATGACTACGATTAATTTTCCTGAACTAGAACAACTGGAACGTATCATTGAGCAACTAGGTGGTCGCGCTCATACCGAGGTCATCGAACGCATTGCTTTTAAAGGACAAGAATTTCCTATACATTGCATTACCTTAGGTTCTGATCGACCTGATGTGCCTGTTTTAGCTTTCTTTGGCGGCGTGCACGGTTTAGAAAAAATCGGCTCTGAAATTATTTTGTCTTTTTTAGAAACTATCAGTCATTTACTGGACTGGGATCAAGAGTTCTTGGCACGACTTGAAAAATCTCGACTGGTTTTTATACCCATGGTTAATCCTGTCGGCGTTTATATGGGCACCCGTTGCAATGGTAATGGTGTTGATCTAATGCGTAACGCCCCAATAGAAGGAGAGGGCGTCACTCGCATTTTCAGTGGCCACCGCATCTCATCACATCTACCGTGGTATCGAGGCGACCCACTTAATATGGAAAAAGAAGCCTTAGCAGTTTGTCGCATTGTTGATCAGCAATTATTTAATGCGCCTTTGTCGATTGCATTAGACTTACATTCAGGTTTTGGTTTGCGAGATCGATTATGGTTTCCCTACGCATCACACAAAACACCTTTTGCTTTTCTTGCTGAAATCTATGCTTTAAAAACACAACTTGATCGTTGTTATCAACATCATATCTATAAAATTGAACCCACCTTCCAAGCCTATATGATTAACGGTGATTTGTGGGATTATTTATTGGATGCATTTATTCAAAGAGACCACAATGAGCGCTTGTTTATACCGCTCACCTTAGAAATGGGCTCTTGGCTTTGGCTGCGTAAAAGCCCTCTACATTTGTTTTCTCGTCACGGTTATTTTCACCCACTATTACCCCATCGACAACAACGTATTTTTAGACGTCATTTCACTTTATTTGATTTTTTACATCGCAGCCTTTTGTATCCTGAAAAATGGGCACCGTTAACACCAGAACAAAAAAAGACTAATTATCAAAAAGCTTTAGCACATTGGTATGAATAATCTGGCAGCAAAAAATTGGATACTTCTAAGAGGGCTTGCTAGAGAATCCAAGCACTGGGGCGCATTTATACCACTGCTGCAAACAACATTTCCTGATGCGAAAATAACCTTATTAGATTTACCTGGCACGGGCTCCTTCTATCAGCAAACCAGTCCTCATAGCATCCAAGCCATCACCCATCAGTTACGCGCCAACGCACTGGCCAAAGGCTATTTACAACAACCCGTTCACCTACTCGCATTATCATTAGGCGCTATGGTGGCTTGGGAATGGATGCAATGCTATCCCGAAGATATAAGTACTTCGACTCTCATGAACACCAGTTTTGCAAGTTTAAGCCCTTTTTATCAGCGACTACGCTGGCAAAGTTATAAACACTTTATCAGTCTGGTTCTGACAGATAACATAAGCCAGCGAGAAGATAAAATATTAAGGTTAACGAGTAATAGCAGCGCTGCCCATACTTCTGTTTTATTAGATTGGGAAAAAATTCAGTCCGAGCAACCCATTAGCCTTAATAATAGTCTTCAGCAAATGATTGCCGCAGCTAACTATAAACCTAGAAATAGAAAACCGTCTTGCCCTATTTTGTTACTCAATAGTCAACAAGATCGACTAGTTTCACCTCGTTGTTCAATGGCAATACAGCAACAATGGCAATTAGAGTTACGTACTCATCCTAGTGCAGGACATGACCTAACACTAGATGCAGGTGATTGGGTGACTATGCAACTGAAGGACTGGCAAAGTAAACAAGCGCGCTGCAACGATCATGGTTTCTAACCATCAGATATTTGTTGCAAGGTATGCTGTGCAATCATCATATTTTCGTCGGTATTGACGACCCATCCAGTGAGCTTAGAGCTTGGTATTGAAATACAAGGAGTCCCAACTTCATTGGCAGAAACATCAAGTTCAAGTCCCAACCATTCAGTCCAATGGCAGATTTTTGCACGAATTTCGGCGGAATTTTCGCCAATTCCTCCAGTAAATATCAATGCGTCCAAACCACCTAGGGCTGCGACCAAAGAACCTATCTCACGCCCGACTCTGTACACGAACAAGTCGACCGCCTCCTTAGCTTGTGGATCGTCGCTATCCAGCAGCGTATGCATGTCGCTTGAAACACCAGAACAACCAAGCAAACCAGATTGATAGTAAAGCAGATGTTCCAGAGCATCTGCATCCATGTTGTAGTGATTCATAAGATAAAGCAACACGCCCGGGTCAAGACTGCCACAACGGGTGCCCATGATCAAGCCGTCGAGTGGTGAAAATCCCATCGTAGTAGCGATACTACGTCCGCTTTGTATTGCGCACAGACTGGCGCCGTTACCTAAGTGAGCAACGATGATACGGGCTTTTACCAGCGAGGCGTCAAGATCAGGCAATATGGAAACGATATATTCATAAGATAACCCGTGGAATCCGTAACGACGCACACCGGCATCGGTAATGCGTCGTGGTAGGGCAAAGAGCTGTGCGATATTGGGTTGTGTGCGGTGAAACGCCGTATCAAAACACGCCACTTGCGGTAACGTCGGCATGATTTCCAACATGGCACGCATAGCGGCAAGATTATGTGGCTGATGGAGAGGCGCCAATGGAATAAGATTTTCTAAGTCAATTAGAATTTCTTCGTCGATCAGAATGGGCGTAAAGTAATGTTGTCCGCCATGAACAACACGATGACCCACGGCAAGCAAAATTCCTCCCCTAATATACTCCAATAGCCAAGAACGAATAATGATAATGGCGTCAGCATGGTTATTCGCCTCCTCAGCAGAGAACTGGCAATCATACAATACGCCACCTTGCGCATTTTTTACCATGAAGCGGGAGTGACTTCCAATACCATCAATTTGTCCAGTCGCGTCAACCCTAAGCGAAGATAATATTGCTACCTGGTAAATAGCAAATTTGATGCTTGATGAGCCGGCGTTAATAACAAGCAGATATTTATTCATGCTGTCATGTCCAATGAAGCCCCCATCCGTTCGTACAAGTATCTGGGCATATAATTGCGGCCACTAAATCTTGAGCATCAGCCCATGAACATCGAACTTGACGATACTCTCGGAAACAGCAGGGGCGCCAATGCGATCTCGGTAGCGATCAATATCTATACCCATCAAACTACAAAGAATAATGCGTAAAGTGGTTTTCTGAGATACCACCCACACATTGCCGCTTTTGTACACGGATTCTATTTCGGTAATAACTGGATCAAGTGCTCCACAAATAGCGCCACGATGACTGTAAGCTGTCTCTCCGCCGAGAAGTAAATAAATTTTTAAGCTCATGCTAAAAATCTCAGCTCTTTTATATTTCAGTAAGGCCATTGCCACTGATCGTCTTCAGGTCTGTCGATACCATGCTCATAAGCGTAATTGCGGCAATCAAGTTGCATATTAAGTAATTGTTGTTTTACGTGGGCACCGGAAACGAGTAAGGCAGGAATCCGATTAATGGCGTCAATCGCCAAACTGAATCGATCAGTTTCGTTTTGTATCGCCAATTCCAATGGCGTATTAATGCTGCCTTTTTCTTTGTAACCTCGCACATGCATATTTTGATGGTTGTTCCGGCGATATGCCAGTCGATGAATTAACCATGGGTAGCCATGGAAGTTGAAAATAATAGGTTTATTTAAGGTGAACAAGCTATCAAAATCAAGATCAGAGAGCCCATGCGGATGCTCACTATTGGGTACTAATTTATAGAGATCAATGACATTGATAAAGCGAATTTTGAGCTGAGGAAAGTGCTTGCGAAGTAACACGGTTGCAGCCAAAGCTTCCTTGGTCGGAATATCACCCGCACTGGCCATCACTAAATCTGGTTCACAACCATCGTCGTTGCTTGCCCATTCCCAGATGCTTATGCCTTGCGTGCAATGTTTAATCGCGGCTTCCATATCTAGGTATTGCAGGTGCTTTTGCTTATCGCAGACAATGACGTTAATGTGGTCAGTGCTCTTTAAACAATGGTTGGCAACAGATAGCAGGCAGTTAACGTCTGGCGGCAGATAAATACGGGTTACCGATGGACTTTTGTTCACCACCAAGTCAAGGAAACCGGGATCCTGATGGGTAAAACCATTATGATCCTGCCGCCATACGGTAGAAGTAATCAACAGATTTAATGATGATACCGATGCACGCCAGGGCACAGCTTTGGACATCGCGAGCCATTTTGCGTGCTGGTTGAACATGGAATCAATCACATGTACAAACGCTTCGTAGGTGGAAAAAAAACCATGGCGGCCAGTCAGCAAATAACCTTCCAGCCAACCTTCCAAGGTGTGCTCGGACAGCATTTCCATTACTCGGCCATCTGGCGACAATTCACTGCCATCGGCATCTTCAGGCAAATAATCTGCAAGCCAGGTTTTCTTACTGACCTCATAAATATCGTCCAGCTTGTTAGAGCTATTTTCATCCGGGCCAAACACGCGAAAATTTGTCATGTTATTGCTCATGATGTCGCGCAGAAATTTTCCTAAAGGACGAGTATTTTCAGCAGTGACTTTACCAGGGCTTGCTAGAGAAAGAGCATAATCCCTATAATCTGGCATACGCAATGCCTTACGTAACAAGCCACCATTAGCATGCGGGTTCGCGCTCATGCGCCGAATGCCTTCGGGAGCGAGAGCTTTAAGCTCAGAAATCAATTTACCGTTATTATCAAATAATTCTTCAGGTTTATAACTGCGTAGCCAGTCTTCCAACTGCTTTAGATGATCTGAATTTTCTTTTACCCCAGAAAGCGGTACTTGATGCGAACGCCAAAAGCCTTCCACTTTTTGCCCATCCACTGCCTTAGGTCCTGTCCAACCTTTCGGACTTCGCAATACGATCATCGGCCATCGCGGTCGAGTTGGGATACCTGTGCGTCGAGCTTCCTCCTGAATCCGACGAATTTCCAGCACGCAGGTTTCGAGTATGCCTGCCATACGTTGATGCATGGTTTCTGGATCGCTGCCTTCCACGAAGTAAGGTGTATAACCATATCCCTGAAACAGACGCTCCAGTTCCTCGTGAGAAATGCGTGACAATAGGGTCGGATTATTAATCTTGTATCCGTTGAGATGCAGTATCGGCAATACCGCACCGTCGCGTATGGGATTGAGAAATTTATTGGAATGCCATGACGTTGCCAAAGGGCCGGTTTCAGACTCGCCGTCGCCCACCATGACCGTCACCAACAAATCGGGGTTATCGTAAGCTGCACCATAAGCATGAGAAATGCTGTAGCCCAGTTCGCCACCTTCATGAATGGAGCCGGGGGTTTCTGGTGTACAGTGGCTACCGATACCGCCAGGAAAAGAAAACTCCTTGAAGAACTGCAACAAACCTTGTTCGTCTTCTCCCTTGTTGGGGTAAATTTCCGCGTAAGTCCCTTCGAGATAAACCGGCGCCAACACGCCGGGCGCACCATGACCGGGGCCAGCCAGAAAAATAGCGTTAAGATCGTATTTTTTAATGAGTCGATTGATATGAATATAGGCAAAGCTCAGGCCGGGACTCGAACCCCAATGTCCTAATAGTCGGTTCTTTATGTGCTCTGGTTTTAACGGCTCTTTCAATAGAGGGTTATCCCGTAAATAAATCATGCCTGCAGCTAGATAAGTACAGGCACGCCAATAAGCATTAATTTTATGCAGTTCATCCGCGCTAAGCGTTGATGATTTTGAAATTGCAGGTGTTGTCATTAAAGATCTCTCTTAAAGGTTCAAAATTTATGCCATTGTGGATGCGAATTGAAATATGACTTACGAAAAATCACATTAGCAAATCATTCCAGTTTCAATAAAAAATTTTTTTCTAATCATAACAAAGTTATGTCTGCCTTCTTTTGAACCGTCGATAGCGCCGGATCAGCGCGTTGCTGGAACTATCATGATCGAGCTGAGGCTCATCTGTACTTTTAAGTTCGGCAGCCGTTTTTTGTGCCAATACTTTGCCCAACTCAACTCCCCATTGATCAAATGAATCGATGTTCCAGATTACCCCCTCTATAAACACGCTGTGTTCGTAAAGAGCAACTAGCATTCCCAGCGATTTAGGTGTTAACTGTTCGATAAGAAGTGTATTAGTCGGACGATTACCTTCAAATGTGCGATGCGGCACCAACCGATCAGCAGTTCCCTCTGCCCTAACTTCAGCTTCCGTCTTGCCGAAAGCTAGCGCCTCAGTTTGCGCGAACAAATTTGCCATTAGCAGATCGTGTTGATCTCCGAGCGGATTCAAGGTCTGAAAGAAACCGATAAAATCGCATGGGATCAGGCGGGTTCCCTGGTGAAGCAACTGGAAGAATGAGTGCTGTCCGTTGGTACAAGGTTCACCCCAATAGATGGGCCCCGTTTGATAATCAACATGGTTACCGTCTAGCGTAATATGCTTGCCGTTGCTCTCCATAGCCAATTGTTGCAAATAAGCAGGGAAGCGCTTGAGGTATTGATTGTATGGAAGTACGGCAACAGAATGAATATCGAAAAAGTTATTATACCAGAGCTTAAGCAAGCCCATGATAACAGGAATGTTCCGCTCGAATGGTGTCGTACGAAAATGCTCATCCATCGCATGGAAGCCAGCAAGCATCGCTCGGAAATTGTCCGGTCCCACGGCGATCATGGTTGATAGACCAATTGCCGAATCCATCGAATAACGTCCACCATCCCAATCCCAGAAACCGAACATATTATCGGTGTTGATGCCGAACTTTGTCACCTCTTCGGCGTTAGTCGATACGGCAACGAAGTGTCGACGCACGGCATCATCGTCACCGAGCCTATGCAAACACCAGTTACGTGCTGCGTGTGCATTGGTCAACGTTTCTAGGGTAGTAAAAGTCTTCGAGCAGATGATAAACAGCGTTTCTTCGGGATCAAGGTCGCGTGTAGCTTCCTCAAAATCAGTGCCATCCACATTCGAGACAAAACGGAAAATTAGATCGCGCTGACTATAATGTCGTAATGCTTCATATGCCATCACGGGGCCAAGATCGGAACCGCCAATGCCAATATTGATAATATTACGGATACGTTTTCCAGTGTACCCCAGCCATTGACCACTGCGAATTTGTTCAGAAAAGACGGCCATTCTGCCTAGAACCACATGGACTTCAGCAACAACATCAACGCCGTCAAGCATGATCCGATCACCTTCTGGCGTACGCAAAGCAGTGTGCAGAGCAGCCCTATGTTCGGTTACGTTGACAATATCGCCATTGAACATAGCATTAATTCGCCGCTGCAATCCACATTCATCAGCAAGCTTTACAAGTAACGGTATCGTCTCATCGGTAATACGGTTCTTCGAATAATCTAGGTAAATGCCCAGGGCATCAACCACGAATCGTTCACCACGTAGAGGATCATCCGCGAACAGTTGGCGCAGGTGTAAAGAATGTATCTGCTGATAGTGGGTCTGCAATGCTTTCCATGCAGGGCGCTTCGTTAACGGCAATGTTGTAAAATCAATTTTTATAGTCATTTTTTCTCTTGTTTACTGGGTGCATTCAACAACTGTATCCAGTAAGCAATTAACTGTAAAAGCGATACAAATTCTCGTGCAACCTTTGAAAGTTCAGTTCTTCATAAATCTTATCTAATGCTTTGCAAGCTCTATCATCACTAATTACCTTAGTTATACCTAACAAGGCAGAATTATCGACGCCTCCCATTAAACTAATAACTGATGTTACGCAGTAACGTATTTTTATTCTCGTTTGCCGCGCTGAGCACCGCCGGTTTTGTTGGGATTAGCCCGAAGGGACGCGGCATGGATGCCACGCGTCGGTAGGAAGGCAGGAAGCAGTGGCAATCGAGCCGCCTTTTCTTTGGATACTTTCTAAAGGCTCCGCAAAAGAAAGTATCTCGCCTTCGAGTGCGAAAACCCGATTAACACATCGTCGCGATAGCGATCTCATTATTTGTTTTTTATAAACCGCTGAATGGCTGCGAACATCAGCTAATAATATAAGCTTAGCAAGCATGACCGGCTATAAAATCAATCCCAGTACATTACCTTTTTGAATGCGTTATTGCTGACATAGGGATTCAATATGAGTTTTCCTGCAAATGTTTCGGCAACTAATTAACTGATTTAATGTAATTTAAGATTAGGCTCTACGTTATCATTTGAGTGAATAACTTTAGGGGGTAACAACAGAGCTGAGCTCTTGTAATTCCGACGCACACAATTATAACGGTTAGTTAAACTGATTTTTTTAAGATTGTCTGGTTTCTTTCGAGTACCAACATAGTTTTTAACTAACACATTGATTCAAAATGATATGTATAATTACGCGATTTTAGGTTAACAATCCTTAACAGCTGTCAATTAACCTTAATTTCAACAACATTTACTATGTTTAAGATAACTCTATTAATATTTCAGGTTTATTAATAAGCTCTACCCAGTCTCTCCAAATAGAAATGAGCACCGCCATTAGTGCTGGCCCTAAAAACAAGCCTAGCAAACCAAAACATTCCATACCACCAAAGATACCTAATAAAGTCCAGATAAACGGTAATTGCACCGCTTTACCGATTAAAACTGGTCGTACGTAATTATCAGCAATGAGCGTAAGTATCATACCGTAAACAAATAAACCACTACCTAACAAGGCTTCACCGTTAACTATTAACACCAATGCACAACTAGTAAAAATTAATTTTGCTGCGTAAGGAATCATAGCAAAAATTCCTGTTATTGCTCCTAGCATGGCAGGATGACTTAAACCTACCAATGCATAAGCAAGCCCCAACAATAAACCCTTAGCTAAGCCTATAAGTAATAAGCCATTCACTGTAGATCGCAAAGTCGCTGTAGCATGCTGGATATAGCGTAAGCTTTGCGCTCCAAATATATGTTGATGACTACTTATAGTCTTTTGAGCTAAGTAGTTGCCATACTGATAAACACTAAACAAAGCTACCAGTAGAATAAAAAAACCGAAAAAATAATGCAGTAGATGGCCAGCAATATGTTGGCTATAAGTACCAGCATTACTGGTGCTTAACCATTGTAAAACGTCATGATGGACTGTAGAACTACTGAGCAAGGTCACCCAGCTTTGTTGTAACCATAAACCGATAACAGGGAATGAAGTTAGCCAAACTGGTGGCGGAATTTCGATGCTTTTCACATCAGTGAGTAATTGAGACAGTGCTTGTGCCTCCTGAACTAAGCGCAGTAAACCATAACTCAGTGGTGCTAAAATAATCATGGCTATTAACAAGGTTAATAGCCATGCCGCCCAGTTTAACTTTCCTTGTTCAGGATTAGCTTTTAATAGTCGTTGATAAAGAGGCCAAGTACAAATACCTATTACCACCGACCAAGCTAAATAGCTTAAGTAACTATGCAAAACCCAAGCACCTAAACTTAATAAAATAAAAGCACCGATGAAACTAGCGCGAGTTTGCAAGGTAGGGAGCATAGTATTTAAACTAAAAGTCTAGTAAGTCGAGCATTAACTAAGCTCATTAATTAGCATAAGCCCTAAGCACTTCTTTAACTATACCTGAGCGTACAACATCATCAATACCAAACTCTACCACACTGACTTTTTTGGTATGTTTGAGTCGATTGACTGCATCAGCAAGCCCTGATTGCATAGCGATATCTTTCTGCTCTATATCGCCATCGATAATGACTTTACAGTTTTCACCTATACGCGTTAAAAACAGTTTCATCTGACTCGGCGTTGTGTTTTGTGCCTCATCTAAGATAGCCCAACAATTTTTAAAGGTTTGCCCACGCATAAAAGCCAGAGGCGTGGCACAGATACGCTTGTGTTTTATTAGATAATCAACTTGTGAACGCCCTAGACGGTCATTAAAAATTTGTCTAAAAGGTTCAATGTAAGGGGCGTATTTATCTTCGAGTTCACCTGGGATAAAACCAAACTTTTCACCCGCCTCAACACCAGGCCGAGTTAGAAATATACGCTCAATCTTTTTCTCTCTCAATAGATCTGCGGCAAGTCCTGCGACTACATAACTTTTTCCAGTGCCTGCAGGTCCTATGCCAAAGGTAATGATATTTTCCATAATAGCCTTCATATAAACGCCTTGTGCTTTGGTCAACGGCGCTATAGGTTCATAGACTCTTCTTTCTGTTCTAAAATCAACAAGGTCAAGCAACTCAAACTCTTCAGACGCGCTGTTATTTGTGATATTGCGGCGACTTCTACGATTAAACACTTCTTTTTCGTAACTTTTAATGGCATTTTTTCTTGGCATTGATAAGTCTCCTAGCTATTAATTTAAGAATCAGACAGAATTTTTTACCTATAATTTATTTTTAAGAGGGGGTGTTTAAATTTGGGCAGATTAAAGCTTAATATGCTTAACGTTAACGGTATTCCAAATGGACTCAATAAAATCGGCATCCATTTTAGGCATATCGTCTAATATCCATTGCACCAATACTTTGGCAATATTTGGATAACTAATTTGTATAGCCTTATCATCCTGTAACCAATGTTTAATAACGGAGGCATCCAGATCATTCATGGTGTGACCATAGCCCAATTGTTTTAAAGCTGCAGCATTAGAAATTTGTTCCATTTGAGCATGTAGCGGCTTAGCCAGAATCTTTTTACCTAGTTGCAATGCTTCACTAGCCAGCTCAAAACCCGCATTGCTGATAATACCAGCGCAATCATATAAATCTTTCTGAAAGGCTTCGCGAGAAAGAGGGTTAACCACTATGTGCGCACAAGTAGATTCGACCACCACAGGCGCATAAACATGAAAACTAAAATCGGTAAAGGGAGCTAATAATGTCACAACTTCGTGCTGATCTTCGAAAGGCAGATAGACAATGATTTTATTTCTAATGATACTTTTAGGCGTTTCAGGTGTATCAATTACAGGCGGCAGAATAGGCTGGCCAAAGTGATGCCAATGTAAACCTACGCCAGTATGAGCAGGTGCAAAATATTTCATGACTTGATTAGCAATAGGGTCAGAACCTGCTCTTGGAATATCATGATTAAACGCATATTGATGACCGATACCTAACACCGCTCTTTTTTGTTTTCTGCCAGCCCACGAAGTAACCGGTTCAAAATCACTGATGACTAAATCATAGCCACTTAAATCTAATGATTTAATATCATTCAATAAGGTACACGGCTTCGCTTCTAAGGCCGTTTTTAAGTAATTAACCTGACCTTTATGAGTATTAAAGGTTAAGCCTGTACGTACTTGATAATCTTTAAATATCGCCATATCAAAATATTGCTCGGCGGGGCGACCCGTAAATTGAAAGTCAACCTCAATACCTGCTGCATACAGTTCTTTAGCCATCACTCTAGCACGGGTGATATGACCGTTACCGGTTCCTTGTACGCCATAAAAAATCTTCATATTTGTCCTAGACTAAAAATAGCAATGCTGATGCCTAACAAAGAACCGGCCAAAATATCTGTAGGGAAATGCACACCCAATACTACCCGCGAGCAACCCACGAAAAAGGCCCAAACATAAAGCAGCATCATTAAGGGAGGGAAGTAATAACTGAGTAAGGTTGCCATCATAAAGGCAGCCGAGGTGTGCCCAGATGGAAAACTGAATTGATCAGAGGGAATAATAACACTATGGAAGTTTTCTAAGGCAGCCTGAGGACGATTGCGCTTTAAACCTTTTTTAAGTATCAAGTACACTGGCCGTTCTATTAGAAAAGCCAATAAAATAGCGTGTAAGCAACCACTACTAGGACCTTCATAGGCATACAAAACGGCAGCAATTAAGACATAGAAGAGTCCGTCGCCCGTTTTTGATAGGTAGCGACAAAACTCTATCAAAGCGCTGTGTACACGCCTATTAAAAACCCAAGTAAAGATAAAAACATCATATTTATGAATGGATGCGAACAGTTTCACAGCTTACTCCTAGACTCGTCAGGGCGCTGCAATGACCTCAATTAGCTCTTTTATACCTAGCGTTTTCGACAGTCCTTATACAGCTCTTCAAAGTAAAGAATAAAACTGTACTGTGACAATGATGTGAACGTTGTTTTAAGGTTGTGTGACAGCACTAGAAATTATGACGATTAACTTGGCAATATTTTAGTCTACTTGTGAATGGCTACGCTTAAGTGGATAACTGATCAGCTAACGTTATGCAGCAATGTCAGTTAATAGTAGAGCGTTACCCAATGCTTTAATAGTGCTCTGCAAACATAACTAAACGCTAGCCGCATCTTGCTGAGCAACCATAAGGGCTTGTTAAGTGTTTTTTTATTCTTCAGTAGCCCTAGTGAGATCTTGCTGAGCATTTCTCTGGTCTTGCTGAGAACGCATACGTGCTTGTTAAGTGTTTTTTTACTCTTCAGTAGTCCTGCTGAGATCTTGCTGAGTATTCCTCTAGTACCAAAACGATTCTTCAGGCCTTGCGGAGCCCTCAACAAGCATTGCTGAGCACTTGATCGGGCATTGCAGAACCCTCAGCAGATGGCTATAGAGCTCTGTCAGACTTCATGAGCACTCCGCAAGCTTAGAGGAACGCTCTTTCAGATTAGAAGAACGCTTAATAAGGCCAGCATTTTTGAGCTAATGATTGTCATGGCGCTATGCAAGCTTCGCTGAACACTCAGCAAAGCTTGGGTAACACTCACCAATCAACATAAAATCGTATTTTGACAAATTCTAGCTTTATTCCTTAGGTTATCTGCTTTAATCGCACATCTTAAAAGCCATAAAGTTTTTCGCCACCTTGTAATAGTGTTGTGTTATAAATTATAAATAAATATTTATTAATCCCTAACCGCACCTACCTATGACGTTTTCTGTTCCCCACGCCCTCTATTTCTACGTTATGTTTGCAACAAAAAATCAGCCCAACCCATTTAACTGGCAGCCTTATTTTAAAATCTTACTATTGGTTTTCTCTAGCTTATCACTAACAGCACAGGCCGAGAATTATCCCAATTTAAACAATGATGATGATTTTTCGCTGATGGGCGCATTGGCGAATCATGGCTGGCATAATATTGAAGATGAGCGTTGGAATCTCTATACACAAGGGACTTACATAAGCAGCTATCATCAATCATTTCCTGCGGCTTATACTAATTTAAATGACACGCCTAACTCCTTATCACCCAATGCAGAATTAGGCTTTACGGGAACAGTTACCTTTTACACAGGTGCTAAAGCTTGGAAAGGTGCTGAATTTTATTATGCCCCAGAGATGATTTCAGAATTACCCTTTTCAGGACTGAAGGGCATAGGCGGCGGTATTCAAAACTTCGAATTACAAAAAAATGGTACCCAAAGCTCTAGCTGGTATACCTCACGAGCTATTTATAGACAAACTTTTTCCTTGGGCGGAACTGAAAGCGCTGTTAATTCAGGTCCTATGCAATTAGCAGGAACCGTGTCTAGTCGCCGCTTTGTCTTTACTGCCGGAGCTTTTAGTATTCTTGATATATTTGATAAAAATACCTATGCCGGTGATTTACGTAGGCAATTCTCAAACATGGCCTTTTTAACGAATGCCGCCTACGATTTTGCTGCCGATGCCCGTGGCTATACCTCAGGTTTTGCTGGTGAGTTATATTTTGATAGCTGGGCTTTTCGCTTTGCGCGGATTGCAGGCCCCTATGATCCCAATGAGATGTCTAGAAATCTTAATTTATGGAATAACTACGGCGATCAAGTAGAACTTGAACATAAGCATGTACTTTATGGACTAGCAGGAGCAGTTAGGCTATTAGGTTATAGAAACCGAGAAAGATCGGGAAGCTACAGTGATGCCATCTCAACCTTTCAGACCGATTCAACTAAGAATGCAACGACTTGTACGACTTTTAATTATGAGAACCCCAATACTAATGCACCGGATCTTTGTTGGGCAAGAAAATCCAATATCAAGATGGGTATTGGTATCAATATGGAGCAGAGTATTACCGAAGATATAGGTACTTTTTTTAGGGGTATGTATTCTGACGGAAAAACCGAAGTTTATTCTTATACTTCAGCAGATCGCTCACTGTCTTTCGGCTCTATTATGAAAGGCACACGCTGGGGACGACAAAAAGATTCTATCGGCTTGGGTTATGCTGTAAGTTGGCTTTCACAAGAACATGTACAGTATCTAAGTATGGGTGGTATAGACGGTTTTATTGGAGATGGCGCCATTAATTATAAACCTGAGCAGGTCGTTGATGTATATTACCAATGGCATGCGCTGCCATCGACTTGGATAACACTAGATTATCAACATTTAGCTAATCCGGGCTTTAATGCCGATCGTGGACCGGTAGAAATTTTTAATGGTCGAGTACATTTTGAATTCTAACGTGGCCAGGTTAGGAATAGTCTAACCTGACCTACGATTTTTTGAATTTGAAATCCACAAAACATTATGAGTCATGTTTTGTGGAATTGCTACACTCAATGTCAATAATTCACTGAGTGTTGTATTTATAATATTTAATCCGCTTGTCTTCTTAAAAATGCAGGAATATCTAAATAATCTAAGTCTATGTCTTTTTTAGCTTGAGCACCAAAACGGGTTTCTCTGGTTTCAGTTTTAGCACCTTTACGTATAACGGTTGGTTTTTCCAAATCATCGTAGTTTGTCTGATTGGCCATTGATTTAGGCATTAGCTTAACAGGCGCTTTAACCTGTACTGGAGGCAGTCCCATACCAGTTGCAACCACGGTCACTTTAATTTCATCACCTAGGCTAGCATCAATAGCCATACCAATTTTGATAACCGCATCTTCTGAAGCAAACTCATGAACGATATTACCAACTTCATTAAACTCTGCAACACCCATATCTGCGGCACAAATATTAACAAGAATGCCTCTGGCACCTTGTAAATTAATATCTTCAAGCAATGGACATGCGATGGCTTTTTCAGCCGCTTCACGAGCGCGATGTTCACCTGACGCTGTTCCTACGCCCATAATTGCAGCGCCCATACCCGACATAACCGTTCTAACATCGGCAAAATCGACGTTAATCATACCCGGATGAATAATTAACTCAGTGATACCTTGCACTGCATCTAACAACACATCATTAGCAGCTTTGAATGCATTTATTAACGATACATTATTACCTAATACTGGCAATAGCTTCTGATTAGGAATTGTGATCAATGAATCTACATATTTTTCTAATTCTAAAATACCTTGCTCTGCAACGACTTGTTTCTTTTTGCCTTCAAACAGAAAGGGTTTAGTAACGACGGCTACTGTCAAAATCCCCATTTCTTTTGCGATCTGAGCTATTACAGGAATCGCACCTGTTCCTGTACCACCGCCCATACCAGCAGTTAGAAAAATCATATCTGCTCCTTGCAATACTTCTTTAATACGATCTTTATTTTCTTCAGCGGCATGTCGGCCAATTTCTGGATCTGTGCCAGCACCTAAGCCTTTAGTCAAGTCGACACCTAACTGAATAATGGTATCAACTGATAATTTTCTTAATGCTTGTGCATCAGTGTTGGCGCAAATAAACTCAACGCCATCAATATTACAACCGGCCATATGATTAACTGCATTACCACCACCACCACCAACGCCAATAACTTTGATAACAGCCGTTTCACTATAACTATCTACTAATTCATATTTCATGACACCACCCCTTAAATTAAATAATAACTAACTATTAAAAATTACCTTGAAACCAATTTTTCATCTTCGAAAGCCAACCCAAACCTTCACTATCATTGGTTCTACCTAAATTTTGATGCTCTCTCCCATACATTAACAAGCCAACTCCCGTTGAATGTATGGGATTTTTTACGACTTCAGTTAAACCTGTAACATTCTGTGGACCACCCATACGTACTGGCATATGAAAAATTTCTTCTGCCAACTCTATTAAGCCCATAACTTTTGAACTACCTCCAGTCAATACAATGCCTGCGGCAATTAACTCCTCATTACCACTACGCCTAAGTTCAGACTGAACTAAAAGCATTAGCTCCTCATAACGAGGTTCGATAATTTCAGCTAAATTTTGCATAGAAATATTGCGTGGGGCTCTATCACCAATACTAGGCACTTCAATCGTTCCGTCAATACTGGCTAATTGAGTTAATGCGCAAGCATATTTACGTTTAATTTCTTCTGCATTTATGGTCGGAGTCCGCAATGCAACTGCAATGTCATTAGTCACTTGATCACCCGCTATCGGAATCACGGCAGTATGCTTAATCGCTCCTTCGACAAAAATAGCGATATCAGTAGTTCCGCCACCAATATCTATTAAGCAAACTCCTAATTCTTTTTCATCTTCGGTCAGTACCGAATTACAGGATGCCAATTGTTCTAAAACGATATCTTCAACTTCAAGCCCACAACGACGTATACACTTGATGATGTTTTGAGAGGCGCTAACACTCCCAGTTACCATATGTACTTTTGCTTCTAGACGTATACCCGACATACCAATCGGTTCTTTAATACCGTCTTGTAAATCAATAACAAATTCCTGGGGCAAGATATGTAAAATCTTTTGATCAGCTGGAATAGCCACTGCTTGAGCAGAGTCTATTACTCTGTCGATGTCATACCTAGTTACTTCTTTATCTCTAATGGCTACAATGCCATGAGAATTTAAACTTCGAATATGACTTCCTGCAATCCCTGCAAAAACTGACTTAATTTGACAGCCTGCCATTAACTCTGCCTCTTCTATCGCTTTTTGTATAGATTGGACCGTTGATTCTAGATTTACAACAACCCCCTTCTTTAACCCCCTAGATGGTGTTGAGCCTATACCTATAATTTCAATGCTGCCGTCACTAGCAAGCTCGCCGACTATAGCCGCAACTTTTGACGTACCGATATCCAATCCGACGATTAAATTACGCTCTATTTTCTTTGCCATTTTTATCTACTCAGTAACGCTTTATCGCGCGGTTGTTGTTCATTATTGGGATTTGCAAAAGCCTTCCAATCAATTTCAATAGTTCCTGGCCGCCATGAAACTGCATAGCCGTTGGGATACCTTAAGTCAACAACTGCCATTGCATCCACCTGCCCTTGGCTTAACACTGTTAACGTCTTTAAAAAACGCTTTAATTTTTTCAATTGATTATTCTGACCTAGCAATATCTCCATTCCAGTGACTAATTTTAATTCCCAAGCCCCTCGATCACTGACATTAAATTCTGCTAACTCCATCGATTGATCAGCTAGTGCGGTTTTAATGCCTTTCATAATCTCTAATACTTTGATCTGTTGTAATTCTGGACCTGTCACAGTAATCAAATTCTGAAATGCTTCTTTCGTATTTGGCATAAAGATATTACCGGATTCTGTAATCAACCCTTCTTTTCCCCAGCGAGCAAAGGGTTGCTTCTCATGTACCTTTATATCAATGGCATCAGGCCATATTCGTTTAATATTTACTGTATCCACCCAAGGCAAAGTCAATACAGCCAAATGTATTGCTTGCAGATCAGCATCAAAAAAACTGGTCTTCACTAAAGGTTGTAAAATATCTTTTACATCATCTTTACTAAGATATTGAAACTCACCTTCAATCCGCACGTACTTAATAGGTAATGAAGTGCTTTTAATCGACTGCGATTTAAATCGCTCTTTTGTTAATTCATAACCTATTATTCCAACTAGACTCATCAAAAAAAATCCAGCCATCCAGGCTTTAATGCCAATATTGCTCATTACCCTAAACTAGTTTCCAATACACGCCACACTAAATCATCAAAATCAATACCTGCCTGTTTAGCAGCCATAGGTACCAAACTATGATCAGTCATTCCCGGCACCGTATTAATTTCAATCAATTGATATTGTCCGGCTTCATCTATAAACACATCAACCCTTGCCCAACCCTCAACACCAAGGACTTTACTAGATTTAACTGCTAGCGCTTTCAAAAAGGTTTCTTGCTGCTCATTTAAACCCGAAGGGCAATGATATTGTGTTGTTGTAGCATTATATTTTGCTTCGTAATCATAAAACGCGTTTGGAGTCTCTAAGCGAATTACAGGTAATGCTTCTCCATTTAAGAGTGCAACGGTATATTCTTTACCAGTAACCCAGCTTTCTGCATAAACATCACAACGATAAGCCAATGCATCTTGTAATGCTCTATGCAATTCATCACGTGAATTAGCTTTGCTCATCCCTATACTAGAGCCTTCTTGAGCAGGTTTAACAATCACAGGAAAGCCTAGTTTTTCTATACAAGCATCTAAATCATTCTCGCTCTGCAATAAAAACCACTGCGGCGTAACTAAACCATAACCCTGCCAACATAATTTGGTGCGAAGCTTATCCATCGTTAATGCTGAGGCCAGCACACCACTGCCGGTATAGGGTATTCCCATGACCTGGAGCACAGCTTGTAGCACGCCATCTTCTCCGCCTCGGCCATGAATAATATTAAATACTCGATCAACTTTTATTTCGGCTAATGCGTTAATGACACTGTCTGTAACATCAATTGCTATTGCGTCGACACCTTTACGCTTTAAGGCATCATAAACTGCAGCGCCACTTTTTAGTGAAACGGGTCTCTCTGCAGCATCCCCCCCCATCAATACAGCTACTCGACCAAATTTTTCAGGACTTTGTTGAGAATCATTTATTTGTATGCCCTTCAATCGCTGACCTACCATACAAACTTCTGTTTGCAATTCAACACCTAACTGTTCCTTTACTTGTTTTTGTACAAAATAAATTAAATCTTCAATGTCTGCGGCACTAGCACTGCCAGTATTTACTATAAAATTAGCATGTTTCTCAGACACGCTAGCACCACCAATTGCAAAACCTTTCAAGCCTACTTCCTCAATTAATCTTGCCGCATAATCACCTTCGGGATTTTTAAATACTGATCCACAACTTGGTTGATTGGTAGGCTGAGTATTAGCTCTATGCTCTAACAAAGACTTTATTTTTTTCTGACTCGTGACTATATCACCTGATTGTAATTGTAAATGGCAGCTTAAAAACCATTCTTGATTCGCACTTTGTACAGAACGATAACTCACATTAAAATCAGCAGGATAGCGATTATTTACTTGACCAAAACTATTGATCGTTTCTACCTGTTTAACGATACTCCAAGTCTCTCCGCCAAAAGCGCCTGCATTCATTTTTAGAGCGCCACCCATAGTTCCAGGTATCCCAGCTAAAAACTCTGCTCCAATTAACCCCTGTTCTGCACATAACCGTGCAACATGAGCACATGGAACTCCAGCTTCTACATAGACGATGCATTCCTCTATCAGCCTCATATCCTTCAAGCGACCTTTAGTATTAATAACTGTGCCGGATATGCCGCCATCCCTAACTAATAAATTACTGCCTAAGCCCATCCAAAATAGGGGTTCAGCTTCCGGCAAGGAAGTAATAAATGCGCATAAATCTTGTTTATCATAGGGAATATATAGCTTTTCAGCACAACCACCTACCCGCCAACTCGTGTATTTAGTTAACCTTTCATTAAGTAATAACTTACCTTTCATGCTGATCGGTTTGAAGTAGATTTAATTCTTTGTGCTAATTCATCTGCCAACAATTCCGGCAATTGAGTAGCGATATGTCCAACATTACCGGCGCCCATTGTCATGATGACATCATCTGGCTTGACTAATCCTGCTAATATTTTAGCTAAATCCGTCCAGTCATCGACAAAAACAGGATCAACTTGACCACGCATTCGAATAGCTCGACTTAATGCTCTGCCATCAGCTCCAGTAATAACAGACTCACCGGCTGAATAAACATCCAGTAAAATTAAAACATCAACAGTAGACAATACTGATACAAAATCTTCGAATAAATCACGTGTACGCGTATATCTATGTGGCTGAAAAATAACAACTGATCGTCGTGTAGGCCAAGCTTGGCGCATTGCTTCCAAAGTAGCGGCTATTTCGCGCGGATGATGTCCATAATCATCAACTAAAGTCAGCTTGCCATGTTCGAGAGCAAGATCACCTTGAATTTGAAATCGTCGACCTACTCCTTTAAATGACGCTAAACTTCTAATAATGGCATCATCACTAACGCCAAGTTTGGTCGCGACGGCAATAGCAGCCAGTGAATTCAGTATGTTATGCCAGCCAGGCATATTTAAGGTCACCGTCAAAGGAGGATATTCTTCCCAACGATTAACAGTAAATATTGAATGCATTCCTATCTGCTTAATGTCTACTGCTCTAATATCTGAATCTTCATGAACACCATAAGTAATGACTGGCTTAGATAATTGAGGCAAAATTTCCCTTACACCTTCATCATCCAAGCACATTACTGCTAACCCATAAAAAGGCAGGTGATGTAAGAATTCTAAAAAAGTTTCTTTTAAACGCTGATAACTGTTCTGATAGGTTTCCATGTGGTCTTGGTCTATATTGGTGACCACCGCTATCATAGGCTGTAGGTATAAAAATGAGGCATCACTTTCATCGGCCTCAGCAACCAAATAATTTCCCAATCCTAATTTTGCATTACTACCCGCACTATTTAAACGACCGCCAATAACAAAAGTAGGGTCAAGCCCGCCCTCAGCCATCATACTGGCGGTCAGGCTAGTCGTAGTGGTTTTCCCATGAGTACCTGCTACAGCTATCCCAAATCGAAAGCGCATCAACTCAGCTAACATTTCAGCCCTTGGAATCACAGGGATTCTATTTAAATAGGCTTGATCTATTTCTTCATTACTACGATCAATTGCTGTTGACGCGACCACCACATCAACATTAGTGACATTTTCACGACGATGACCGATGGTAATAATAAGTCCTAATTCAACAAGTCTTTGAGTAACCGCACTCTCTTTGATATCAGAACCTGAAATGGTATACCCTAAATTCGATAAAACTTCAGCGATACCACTCATGCCAGTACCCCCTATACCAACAAAATGTATACGCTTAATATTACCTAGCGTTGAAGCAATATGTACACTATTTGGAGTTTTCATAGTTCGGCCTCAGCGCTGCAATAATTTGCAACAAGAGATGTCGCATCTAATCGTGCCAGACGTTTCGTTGCAATTTGCATTTCACTGGCATTTTTAAGTATTTCTATTATGTACTCAGCTAACTTTTCTGGATTTAAATCACGCTGCATTAAAAGTAATGCCGCTCCATTTTCGGATAAATAACGTGCATTAGCTGTTTGATGATCATCAATCGCCGTTGGTAATGGTATAAATATAGCCGGTAATCCCATAGCCGAAGCCTCACTAACTGTCATGGCCCCTGCTCTACAAATTACCAAATCAGCCCATTGATAAGCCTCAACCATATCTTCAATAAAAACAGATGCTATTGCTTGAATTCCTAAGGCATCATATCGATTTTTAACTTGTGATAACTGTTCATTACCGGTTTGATGCACAATTGTTACTGAACTTGATTTATCATTTAAAGTTATAAACTCAGCAATGGCTTCAGGTACTATATTATTTAAAATTTGTGCACCTTGACTGCCACCTACAATCAAGATTCTAACTTCCTTTTCTATTTGCCTACGCTCCAATCCTGAAGCAGATATAAAGTGATTTCTTAGCGGATTTCCAGTGTGTTTTGCATTCAGTTTCATACTAAAACTGTTCGGAAAAGCTTGTAATACTTGATTAGAAATCCTAGCAAGTAAGCGATTTGTTGTACCTGGAATTCTATTTTGTTCATGAATTACTAGGGGTATTCCTAATAGCCTTGCCATCAAACCACCTGGACCAGCAACATAGCCGCCCATACCCAACACGACATCTGGTTTACGCTTACGTAATATTTTATTAGCCTGAAAACATGCTTTACACAACATAGCTATGGCTGTTAATTTTGAGACTAAACCTTTACCTCGAATACCAGCAATCGACAGCCAATCGATTTCGATACCACTTTCTGGCACTACTCGACTTTCTAGTCCTTTATGTGTCCCCAACCAACTAACCTGCCAGCCCTGTTCTTTCAAGAACTCTGCTACCGCTAGTGCTGGAAAAACATGACCGCCGGTTCCTCCGGCCATGATAACTATACGTTTACCCATCTCGACTTTTCTTTGGGAAGGTTAGTATTTATTTCTGTTATCTCATTATGAACACGAAATAACAGAGCGACAGCACAACACATTATCATCATACTTCCTCCACCATAACTCATTAACGGTAAAGTCAGACCTTTGGTGGGCAAAATCCCCATATTTACACCCATATTTACAAATGATTGAAAACCAAACCAGATGCCAAGTCCATAAGCAATATAAGCTGAAAATTGTTCCCCAGCCTTTTCAGCTGCGATACCAATTTTAAAGGTGCGCCAAACTAATAGGGAAAATAAACTGATAACAGTTAGTACTCCCAGTAAACCTAATTCTTCGGCAATCACTGAAAATAAAAAATCTGTATGAGCCTCAGGCAAATAATAAAGTTTCTGTATACCACTTCCCAAGCCAACCCCTAACCATTCTCCTCGTCCAAATGATATAAGCGCATGTACTAATTGATAACCAGAATCCTTCGCATCGGCCCATGGATCCATAAAACTGGTTACTCGCTTCATACGATAAGATTGAAAACGAACCAGTAACGTCGCAAGTATTGTAACAATCGTAATTAACATAATAAATTGTGATAATCGTGCACCAGCTAAAAACATAATGCCCATCGCTATAATAAATATCACTACTGCTGAGCCAAAATCAGGTTCTATTAATAGCAATATGCTTGCTAATGAAAATAACAAAAAAGGCTTAAATAAACCAAAAGCAGATTCTCGTATCGATTTCTGATGTCGGGTCACGTAACCGGCCATATAAATAACAGCAAAATATTTCACCAGTTCTGACACTTGTATTCTCATACCCCCCAATGAAAGCCATCGGGTACTTCCATTAACTTTTACTCCAAGACCAGGTATTAGCACTATCACTAATAAAAACAATCCTAATATAAATAACCACTGCCCCGACTTCTGCCATATATCAATAGGAGTTAAGGCAACTCCTATTCCTAAAAGAAGGCCTAGTCCTATATGTATCGACTGCCTTATCGGATAATGGAAACTATTTTCCGCAAATTTAGTTCCTAAATGTAATGATGATGATGCAACCATAACATAACCAATAATCAATAAACTTGAACAAGCTAAGACTAATATAGGGTCATAATGAAACCGTCCTAGTTTCGAGTCTTTTGTTAAAAATTTCATTTAAGCAAGTCCAGAACGGCTTTAGAAAACTGATTGCCTCTATCCTTATAATCCTTATATTGATCCAGACTAGCACATGCGGGAGACAATAATACACAGTCACCAGGCTTTACTATTCCGGCGCATAAACTTACTGCCTGATTCATATTTTCAGCGTTATAAACTGGGACGGAATCATCTAGCGATTGTTTTATTAATGCAGCATCTTTGCCCATTAAAACAACATGTTTCGCTTTTTCCTTAATAATAGGCGCTAATTCATTCATGTCAGCACCCTTTGCATCGCCACCGGCAATTAGAATAACTTTACTATCGTAACCTTGTAATGCTGCAATACAAGCACCGATATTTGTGGCCTTCGAGTCATTAACCCAAGTAACGCCACCTATTTCAGCAATACGTTGCATACGATGGTCTAAACCTTTAAATTTTCTTAGAACCCTGCACATATCTTGCTCATCTAAGCCAATCACCTTTCCTAACGCCATGGCTGCGAGGGCATTAGCTGCATTATGCCGACCTTCCAAAGGAAGATCAGATAATGGCATTAAGCACTGGCTTTGATGCATCATATATTCGGTATCATTTTTATGAGCTAACCAAAAGTCGGCCTTTTTCTTTATTGAAAAGGTTATCGTCATCCTAGCTGTTTCAGACATTGCATCTACAACAAGATCATCAGTATTAATGACCATCGTACCATTACCACTAAATACATTTTTTTTGCTTTGGCCATATTCAATCATGTCTACATGCCGATCTAAATGATCAGCCGAAACATTAAGTACAGTTGCTGCAGTTGCATTTAATACTGTCGTTCTTTCTAATTGAAAACTTGAAAGCTCTAGCACATATAATTCAGCATCTTGTTCCAATAAATCTAAGGCTGGCGTACCTAAATTACCACCGACACCGACTTTTTTACCGATACTCGACACCATTTCACCTAACATAGTAGTCACTGTACTTTTACCATTAGATCCTGTAATAGCTACTACTGGTTCGGTAACCGAACAAGCAAATAAATCAATATCACTAATTACTTTTGCTCCATTTGCTATTGCTTTAACAATTGATTTTTCAGTCAACGCAACACCTGGACTCACTACCAAATGGGTAGCGACTTTGAAAGCTGCTTCATCAAATCCACCTGTAAAAACTGGCGTATCAGGCATGCTCTTCATAAAGTCTTCCATTAATGGAGGCCTATCTCGACTATCTGTAATAGCAAACTTAAATCCCAATTTTTGCAAATAGCGAGCAACAGAAATCCCTGTATAACCAAGACCAACAACCAAGATTTTGGCATTTTTTGGATCCAAGGCTAACTTCATGTTCAATGAATTTAGTATTGCCGCACTATCCACTTTCATCCCTTTAACTCATACCAATCATAATTTGAAAGTAATTGTCTTGATACATATTGATTACCTCAATTTTAAAGTTGCCAAACCGATTAATACTAAGATAACTGTAATAATCCAAAATCTTACAATTACACGCGGTTCTGGCCAGCCTTTTAATTCAAAATGATGATGTATAGGTGCCATACGAAATACACGTTTTCCCGTTAACTTATATGAAGCAACCTGAATAATGACTGAGACTGTTTCCATGACAAAAACACCTCCCATAATCATTAATACGATTTCTTGCCTAACTAAAACAGCTAATACACCTAAGGCAGCACCTAATGCTAATGCACCAACGTCACCCATAAATACCATCGCTGGATAAGTGTTAAACCATAAAAAACCCAACCCAGCACCTACTAAAGCGGCACAAAATACAATAAGTTCACCGGCATTAGGTAAATAAGGAATTGCTAAATATTCTGAAAAAGCGACATGTCCAGATAAATATGCAAAAATACCTAAACCTGCAGCAACCATTACAGTTGGCATAATGGCTAAACCATCAAGGCCATCAGTCAAATTTACAGCATTGCTAGTTCCAACAATTACAAAATACGTTAAAACTATGTAAGTCCAGCCCATATCCAACATAACGTCTTTAAAAAACGGCACAATGAATTGTGTTTCTGCTGGTAATATTGCTGTCTTATACAAAAATATCGCGGCTGTTAAGCCAATAATTGATTGAGCCAAATATTTTGCTTTTGCCGACAGGCCATCGCTATTTCTTTCAATTACCTTTCTATAATCATCAATAAAACCTATTACTCCGTAACTCATCGTGACTAATAAGATCACCCATATATAACGATTAGATAAATCAGCCCACAGCAATGTACTAATAGCGATAGCAACCAATATTAATGCTCCACCCATAGTGGGGGTTCCAGATTTTTCATAATGCGATTGCGGACCCAATTCACGAATACTTTGCCCGATCTTTTTATGACTAAGTTTTCTAATCATAGTCGGACCGATCATAAAACATATCAGCAACGAAGTTAGTGCTCCAAGAATGGCTCGAAAAGTCAGGTAATGAAATACCCTAAAGCCACCATCAAAACTCATTAAATAATCTGCAAAATAGAGTAACATCGTTCAATTCCTGAAATCGTCAACTAAAGCCGCTACGACTGTTTCCATGCGCTGTGCTCTTGAGCCTTTAATTAATACTGTCTCATTACCTTCTAACTCTTGTTTCAGCGCCGTAATTAAATCTAGTTGATTCTCAAAAAAAGTAGCACCCTCGCCAAAGGCTTCTATTGTATTTTTGCAATCTGACCCTACGGCCATCAATCTTGAAACGCCATAAGCTTTAATTAGCACACCCATTTCTTCATGCATTTTTGGGCTATTTGGTCCTAATTCGCCAAATGCTCCTAAAACCACAAGTGACTTACCTTCAAAATTTTCTAATACATCAAGAGCAACTTTCAATGACGCCGAATTTGCATTATAGGTATCATCTATTATGATTGCGCCTGTACGGCTAACTAATGGTTGTAATCGACCATTTACTGGAACTATGCTTTCCAAGCCTTCTTTAATCTGCATCAGACTAATCCCTAAAGCTAAACTTGCCGCAGATGCTGCTAAGGCATTAAGGACATTATGCCGACCAGCCAATTTTAAAGTGATATCAACTAAACCTTGATTGGTACTTAATTCAAATTGTGTAATAAAAGCTTTATTATGAATTATTTCTTTAATTACATTTGCTGTTACATCAGCCCCTTTTTGTAAACCAAAAGATGCTATTGGTCTATTCCCAGCAACCGACTGCCAATACCCAAAATACTCATCATCGTGATTGATAATTGCAGTGCCAGTCATTTTTAACGTTTCAATAATTTCGCCTTTTGCTTTTGCAACGTTATCAAGACTTTCAAAACCAGCAAGATGGGCAGCGCCTGCATTAGTAATAATCACTACATCAGCATTTACAAACTGACTAGTATAGGCAATCTCACCAACATGATTTGCGCCCATTTCAATCACAGCATATCGATGTTGCTCGTCTAATTTAAATAACGTTAATGGCACACCAATATCATTATTTAAATTACCTTGCGTATACAAGACAGGGTCATTAACCGCTAAAATAGCCGCTAGCATTTCCTTTACCGTAGTCTTGCCGTTGCTTCCAGTTACCCCTGCGATAGAAAGTGCTGGCCCTATGTCTTTATCAAGAGATTTTCGCCATGCACCCGCTAATTCAGCTAATGCTAAGCAAGTATCCTCAACAAGAATATAAGGCAAATTAGATTCAATTTTTCTTTCTACAACAACAGCACAAGCCCCAGCATTGGTTGCCTGCTCTATAAACTGGTGACCATCAAAATTTTGTCCTTTAATAGCAATATAAAGCTGATTTGGTTTAATAGTGCGAGTATTTATGCTGACAGATTCAACCATGAGGTCTTCACCTATCAATTTCCCGTGCATCGATTTAGCACAGTCACTCAACATCATTTTCATGCTATCCAGTCCTCGCTATTAATGCATTATTAATAACCTGACTATCGCTGAAATTGAGTCTAATCCCATTAATTTCCTGATATGACTCATGTCCTTTACCTGCAACAACAATACAATCTTTTGCTGAAGCTCTAGCGAATACGCTTTGTATAGCCTGTGCCCTATCTTGAATGACCTCAACTTTACGGCTAGTAACCTGATTATTTATGTCTTGGCAACCTACTAATATTTCATTAACAATATCTAAGGCATTTTCAAATCTAGGATTATCATCGGTAATAATGACATGATCGGCCCACTGAACTGCGATTCGTCCCATTTGCGAACGCTTGCCTTTATCCCTATTGCCTCCGCAGCCAAACACTACCCATAATGCTTCCGTACAATGCTTTTTAGCACTCGATAGAACCTTGTCCAAAGCATCGGGGGTATGGGCATAATCGACAAAGATCAAAGGATCTTCATCACTGCCAAATCGCTCCATACGACCATTTATTGCCTTTATTCTCCCCAATCTTTTAATAGCTTCAGACTCAGTTATACCCATTGCTAGCATAGTTGTGAAAACTGTTAATACATTTTCCACGTTAAAATCACCATAAATTGGGGCTTTTATCCGATGCTTTGTACCTTGGTAATACAAATCAAATTCGATACCGTCATCTTTGTTCAATATATTCTCTGCATTAATACAAAGGCAATTAGGCTGAGTTTTTTGCTTGAGGCTAATCCCCCATATCGCAACATTCTCTGGCACCGCTGCTATTATTTTATCCCTATATAAATCATCTAAATTCACCACAACAAAGCTTAAATCGGTTCTATTTAATAATAGTAGCTTCGCTTGTAAATAAGCTTCCATGGTGCCGTGATAATCCAAATGATCACGACTGATATTAGTGTATATAGCGCCTTTAAATTTAACGCCATTAGTTCGTCCCTGATCCAAGCCATGAGAAGAAACCTCCATAGCTACTGTTTTCTTATTTGCTTTTAGTAGCTCTGCCAAAATTTTTTGTGTTTCCAACGCATCAGGTGTGGTATTAGTTGTTTTGTTTAACTTATTCCATTCACCCCAACCCAATGTTCCTATAATTCCGCAATCATCTAGCATCTGGCTTAAAAATTGACTGCAGGATGTTTTACCATTAGTTCCAGTAATACCAATAACCGCCATCAATTCGGAAGGATTCCCATAAAAACGAGCTGCTATATCACCCAATTTCAGTGCAAGTTCATCTACAGCAATCATCTGAGCAAAACTTTCATGCTCTGCTAGAACGCCTTCACTTTCTGCAGGATCATAAACAACTGCACATGCACCCTTATCTATAGCCTGATCGACATAAGTTAATCCATGTTGCTTAGCTCCCGCTAAAGCAATAAAAACATATCCTTTAAGAATATCTCGGCTATCCAATGCTAGCCCTAAAATAGAATTATCGTTAAACGAGCTCATCGTGATATTTGAAACCCAATCTTTCAAAAGCTCTTTTAATGTCATATAGAATTACTGATTTTTCTCGGTTAACAAAATAGGCATTGTTTCTTCTTGATCTGGAGCAACCTCAAGTATCCTTAATGCACCCGCCATTACTTTAGAAAACACCGGGGCCGAAACTAATCCACCGTAATACTGACCAGCCGAAGGTTCATCTATCATGACAACAACAATCAATCGTGGATCAGTAGCCGGCGCCATTCCTGCAAAAACCGCAAAATAATTCTTTTCTGTATAGCCACCAGCACCTGCTTTTTTTACGGTCCCAGTTTTACCCGCAGCCGTATAACCGTCAACTCTACCTTCATAAGCAGTACCATCTTTCATCAAAACAGTTTCCATCATTTTTCTGACGCTTTTAGCTGTTTTAGCTGAAAATACTCTTACAACATCATCATCTTCTTCGCGCTTCAGTAAACTCACTGAATGTAAAACACCATCATCAGCCAAAGCGGTATAGGCTCTCGCAAGCTGTAAAGCTGAACTATTTAAGCCGTAACCAAATGACATAATGGCTCGATCAAAATCATTCCATTTTTTATAATCTCGCATAATGCCATTTGCTTCACCAGGGAAGCCTGTTTCTGCCGAAACACCAAAACCAAGCTTATGGTAAATATTCCAAAAATATTTAGGTGGCATTTTTAACGCCATCATACTAACCCCGATATTACTGGACTTCTTAATAACATGCGTTAAATCCAATGTACCGTAGTTATGTACATCTTTAACTGTGTTACGACCAATTTGATACGTCCCATTAGTTACAAACATACTATTAGGATTAATGTAACCACCGTCCAAAGCTGCTGCAACCACAAATGGCTTAACCGTTGAACCGGGCTCAAAAATATCAGTTAAGGCTCTATTCCTATGCGAACCTTCAGTCACACTACTTTTAGTATTTGGATTAAAAGAAGGTTGATTAACCGCAGCCAAAATTTCCCCATTTTTCGCATCTAATATTACTAGGGAGCCAGACTTAGCTTTATTAAGATTTACCGCTAACTGTAATTCTCGATAAGCTAAATATTGAATACGTTGATCAATACTTAGCTCAATATTCTTTCCAGATACCGGCTCTTTTATGTTTTCTATATCCTCAATAATGCGACGCTGCCCATCCCTGACAACCCTTTTACTTCCCTCACTCCCTTTAAGTTGCTTTTCATAAGCAGATTCGATTCCTTCCTGCCCTACATCTTCAAAATCAGTAAAGCCAACTATATGAGCAGACACGGCACCTGCAGGGTAAAAGCGCTTAAATTCTCTCTCAAAATATACACCGTCAAGCTTCATAGCTTTGACCTGTTCACTAATCTGTGGATTAACCCGACGTGCTACATAAATAAATCGTCTTTGTGCATATTGCTTTATCAAAGCACTAATTTTTCCGTTCGGCAAACTCAGCAACTTTTCCATTTGCCTGACCTGATCCTGTTTTATAAATTTAAACTCTCGTGGATTAACTCCAACAGATTCAACTGGAGTACTAATTGCAAGAGGCTCTCCATTTCTGTCTTTTATCATGCCCCTATATGCAGAAACAGACACATCGTCAATCTGTCTTTTATCTCCTTCGTCCTTGAGAAATTGCTTATTAAAAACCTGTAGATCAATAGCTCTAGCCATTAATATCAACATACAAACCATCATAAATAAGAATAAGAAGCTTCTTCTCCCTGAAAAATCACTTACCGAAGGCTTTCTTGCATCTCTAATTCGGAAATCTAACATCTACGGTTTTATATAAATTATTTTTTCTCGCAACGGAATTATCAGCTTTAGTTGATCTCGCGCCATCAACTCAACTCTATTTTGCTCGGCTAACATAGACAACTCCAGTTGCATCTGCCCCCATTCAACTTCATAATTATCCAACTGCCTTTCTTGTTTTTGAATCTCAATAAAAACTAAACGTGAATAATATTTACTATAAATTACCGCTAAAGCCGACAATAACAGCACTATGCCTAGCACACCTAGAAGCCGATACATAACCATTTAAATTTTCTCAGCAACCCGCATAACAGCACTTCTGGCTCTTGGGTTTTCACTTACTTCCTGAGGACTAGCTTTTAATCCTTTTCCTGCTTTCTTTAAAACACCCTTAAGAATATCAATCTCTTTAATAGGCAGTTTCCCAGGATTATGTTTTGCGCCGGATTCATTTCTAATAAAGCGCTTTACAATCCGGTCTTCCAAAGAATGGAAAGAAATCACCACTAACTTACCTGCTGGACCTAGCACTTTTATAGCCTGATCCAACACCGTAGACAACTCATCCAGTTCCTTATTGATTTCAATGCGTATAGCTTGAAAAGTCCGGGTTGCAGGATGCTTATGCTTTTCCCTTATAGGCACTACATCTTCAATTAAATCTGCTAATTGTTTAGTTGTTGTAATCGGAGATTTGACTCGTTGCTCTAATATTGCTCGGGCTATGCGTCTAGCGAACTTCTCTTCACCATATTCAAAAAGAACCTTAACCAACTCTTTTTCATCTACACTAAATAGCCATTGTTCAGCTGATACTCCAGCACTGCTATCCATACGCATATCCAAAGGACCATCTCGCAAAAAACTAAAGCCTCTTTCTGGTGTATCAAGTTGAGGCGAAGAAACACCTAAATCCAACAAAATACCATCAATCTTTCCTACTAGACCTTCACTACTTACTATGTTTTCTAACTCCGAAAAACAGCTGTGTTTAAGTGCAAATCTTTTATCCAAAAGCATGTCTTGAGCTCGACCTGCATTAATTGCATCAGCATCACGATCAAACGCTATCAACCGACCATTTGAACCTAATAAATCTAATATCCCTTGACTATGTCCACCACGACCGAAAGTACAGTCGAGATAAACCCCATCGCTCTTAATGTCTAATTGCTGCAAAGTCTCTGCATACATAACGGGCAAATGTTCCATTAACAATTCCCTCGTATTAAAATGATAATGTCCCTAATTCTTCCAAACCATCATTATCGCCACCATTTAACCATTGTTGCTCTTTAGCTATCCAAGCATCATCATTCCATATTTCAAATTTATTTAACTGACCCACCAAGACAATTTTCTTATCCATTTGAGAAAACTTTCTTAATTTCTCTGGCAATAATAATCGTCCCTGACCATCCATCTCACACTCAGAAGCATTACCTATTACAAAACGCCTTAATTTTCCTGCCATTTTATTCAATGTGGGTAATTTACTTATCGTTAACTCTAATTTCTCCCATTCAGGAAGCGGATACAACCATAAACAGCCATGTTCACCTACGCACTGCTCATTTACTGCAACAGTTACCACCATTTGACGATCACAGCAATCTTGTAATTCTTCACGATAACGTGTTGGGATTGCAAGACGTCCCTTATCATCTAAATTGATCGAACTTATGCCTCGAAACAAAAAGCCCCCAAAAATTCGCTAAAAATAACCACTTAACACCACTTTTTACCACTTTGGGCTAACTATAAATTCGAAACATCATCCAGTCAAGGAAGATTTCATTCAAATACTTTCTTTTTTAAAAGTAACTTACTCTGATGCCCGAAATTTAAAAATAACCACAAAAATCATGCTTTATATCAAATAGTTGGCAGAAATCATCACAACTTATCATTACTTGCGGATTATGAAGATTAGATTAGCTTTACTGAGCTAGGGAGAAAAGGGCTAATGAATTATGATATCTCCTATACAAAACATAACTTCTAAAGAAATATTCAAAGGATAAACTTGAAAGGTCAAAGAAATACAATACCAACACAGAATACTTACAAGCAACGAATGCCCAGTAGATATTAGTGCTACGTATCGTAAAAAAGAAAATAATAACTGCGAAACTGACTTTTGTCTGCGCGTAATGAGCGTAATGAGCGTAAATTAAACTTAACTTTTAACCACAAAAGCAGCCATTTACAGGGGAAATAAAAAGAAAGAGTCGGCCTATAAGCCGGGTTTTGTCGAGAACAGTCATTCAT
>CAIVGC010000046.1 GCA_903905335.1 uncultured Methylococcaceae bacterium | reverse complement strand
GTCTAAGGGGTTATTACTAGGTAGTGGCCCTTATAAATTGCTGGATGCAAAGGGGTGGTCACCCGATAAAGGCAGTATAGAGTTAGTGCGTAATGATCATTATTGGGGTGATGTACAGCCTTCTTATCATCGTATCTTATGGAAAATTATACAGAATGATAGCGCACGTTTAACGACTTATCGTAATGGTGATATAGATAGCTATGCAGCACGCCCGGTGGAATATCAAACGCTAAAAACTGATGAGCAAATTACCAAAAAGAGTAATAACTTCGAATATATGCCGCCCGTAGTCGGCTACAGTTATATCGGTTGGAATGAATATCGCTCAGCTAAGCCTACACGCTTTGCTGATAAGCGGGTCAGATTAGCTATGACTTATCTGACCGATGTTAATCGAATTATCGGTGATATCTTTTTGGGTTATGCCGAACCTGCGTTGAGTCCTTTTAGCAGCACTGGCAAACAACATGATCATAATTTGCAAGCTTACCGATTTGATCTAGAAAAAGCTAAGGCCTTGCTCAAAGAAGCAGGTTATGAAGATCGTAATAAAGATGGCGTATTAGAAGACTTAAAAGGCCAGCCTTTTGAATTCAAATTGACTTATTTAGAATCTAATGAAGATACCAAGCGTATGGTGTTATTACTAAAAGATTTATACGCTAGAGCAGGCATCAAGATGATTCCGTTTCCACAAGAATGGCCAGTCATGCTGGAAAACCTTGATAAAAAAGACTTTGATGCCATTACCTTAGGCTGGACTAGCGGTATAGAAACCGATTTATATCAGATATTTCATTCTGCTCAGGCGGTCAGTAATGGCGACAATTACATCAGCTATAACAATTCAGTCTTAGATCACTTGATTGATGAAGCACGACGCACCGTTGACGAAAGTAAACGGATGCCTTTGTGGCAGCAAGCTGAGCGCATTATCTATGAGGATCAGCCTTACACTTTTTTAATGCGTCGTAAGAGTTTGTTATTTGTTGATCAGCGCATCCATAACCTGCAAATGACTAAGTTGGGTTTGAATCTTGGCTTATTGCCCTTAGAAAACTATGTGCCTAAAGCTCAACAAAAATATACCCAATAACCGGTCGCTATTATGCTGATTTATTTATTACGGCGCGTGTTGTTGATGATCCCCACGTTACTGGGGATTACTGTTTTGGTGTTTACAGTGATGGCTATGTCGCCAGGTGGCATCAGCGCTCAGACTTTAGTCGGTGGTATGGATATGAAACCCCAAGAAAAGCAGGCCTTACTTAATTATTATAATAAACGCTATGGTTTGGATAAGCCTGCCCCCATGCAATATTTACATTGGCTAAATAATGTCTTACCTATCGGCTTTGTAATGGATGAGCAAGGTCATCAAGGTGAGTTTTCTTTTAGCAAAGGTATGGATTTGGGTACTAGCTTTCAATATGGACGACCCGTAGCGGATATCTTAGTTGAACGTATTCCCATCACCTTATTATTAAATCTAGTCACTATTCCGGTCACTTATTTAATTGCTATTTTTGTTGGCATGAAGTCAGCAACGCATCGAGGTGGCAGTTTTGATATTAGCATGGGCATGTCGATGCTGGCCTTATGGTCGATTCCTACTATGTTAGCGGGTGTATTATTATTAGGTTTCTTCGCTAATATTCAGCATTTTCAGTGGTTCCCAACCTCGGGTGTTAGTAGCAGAGAAGCCTTAGATATGCCTTTTTTACCGCATTGGGGGCAGGAGGGTTTTGTCCGTGGTTTCTTGCTAGATCGCTTATGGCATTTGGTATTGCCGGTCTTGTGTTTGTCTTATGGCGGTTTCGCTGCTTTAGCCAAGTTGACGCGCACCTCGATATTAGAAAACTTACATTCTGATTATGCCCGTACTGCTAGAGCCAAGGGCTTAGCTGAACATGATGTCTTATGGCGACATGTGTTTCGTAACAGTTTATTACCGCTGATTACTATTTCGGCGGGTTTATTACCGAGTCTGTTAGCGGGTTCTTTAATTGTAGAGCATATTTTCAGTATTGATGGTATGGGGCAGTTGGCGGTGGAAGCCGTCAAAGGTCGAGATCGAGAGCTAGTATTGTCGATTACGTGGGTCAGTGGTTTCCTTACCTTAATCGGTTATTTACTGGCTGATTTTTGTTATACCTTGGCTGATCCTAGGGTTAGTTATGATTAAAACTATGCT
>CAIVGC010000045.1 GCA_903905335.1 uncultured Methylococcaceae bacterium | reverse complement strand
GGGTCCTCAGGAATACGGGCGACGATGGCTAAGGCGCGCTTAATTTGCTCGCTATCATTAGCCGATAAGTTGCTGAAAAGATTGGTGCTGAGAGTTGTATTTTTTTGCATGAATTATTGTAAACGATTGCTGAAACTTAGGAATGGAATTCTTTTGTGGGAGCGGCTTTAGCGGCGAAGTCGCTCCCAAAATAACCTTTTATAGTCCTGTTATTGATTTACCATTCCTAATCTATGCAAAGTGAATAGCAGTAAATAATATTTCTATTACACTAACAACATTAATATTTCTGACTTGAGACTTCGCGTAGACTCTAAGAGATTTTAGTTTAAATGGATAATGCTACACATGCGCCTTTCATCGAAAATTTATTGGGATCTACTTGCTACCCTAGCGGGTATTTTATATACCTTGGCCTTTGCTCCTTTTGACTACCCTTATTTGGCACTAATAGCTCTAGCGTTATTGTTTGCCTCTTGGCAAAATGCCACACCTTTACAAGCGTTGTATCGCGGTTATTTATTCGGTTTGACGGCCTTTGGTTTGGGTGTGTCCTGGGTTTATGTCAGTATTCATGATTTTGGTGGGGCTGATGTATTGAGTTCTGGTTTATTAACGGTAGTCTTTGTAGCTTTTTGGGCTATGTTTCCAGCGCTGGCAGCTTATCTATCAGCCAAAATCAGCTTAATCAATCCAAGGTTCAGCACCTTAGTCATAGTGCCCATCGTTTGGGTGTTGATAGAGTATTTACGCGGCTATTTAATACTGAATGGCTTCCCTTGGCTGCAAGTGGCTTATTCGCAATTAGAAACACCGTTAGCCGGCTATATTCCTGTGCTAGGTGTTTATGGCGCGGGTTTCTTGCTGGCCTTGTCCGCAACTCTATTGCTATCAATAGTACAGATTAAAAAGCATCGAGGCTTCATAATAGCGCTGTTGCTTAGCGTATGGTTAACTGGAGCAGGCTTAAAAACCATCAACTGGACGACGGCTATAGGCGAGCCTATTCGGGTATCGTTAATTCAAGGTAATGTCAGTCAAGATCAAAAGTGGAGACCTGAGAACTTACTCATCACTCTGAACTTTTATAAAACCATGACAGAAGCGCATTGGGATTCAAAGGTGATAGTTTGGCCTGAGACCGCTATTCCTGCTTATTTATCCGAAGTGCAGGACTGGTTTATCGTCCCCTTAAGTCAGGCCGCTCAAGAACATGGTTCAGATTTAATCGTCAGTTTACCGCTACGAGGAGAGGGCGTGCATGAACGATACAATGCGGTTATGACCTTGGGTAAAGACATCGCGACTTATAGAAAAACACATTTATTACCCTTTGGGGAATACTTACCATGGCAACCTGTTTCCGGATTTATCTTAGATAGTCTAGGTCTAGTCTTAGGTGATTTCACTCCAGGTGCTATCGACCAAGCGTTATTAAAAGCTGGCGACTATGCGTTTATAACCTCGATTTGTTATGAAGATGTGTTTGGTAGTGCAACGGTGAAGAACCTGACTGAAGCAGCTTATTTGGTAAATGTCACTAATGATGGCTGGTTTGGTTATTCCATAGAACCGCAGCAACATTTACAAATGGCGAGAATGCGAGCTTTAGAAACCGGCCGCTATTTGTTACGCGCTACGAATACAGGTGTTACGGCTATAGTGGCGCCCGACGGACAAGTTATCAAGCAAGCACCGCCGTTTTTAGCGACCGTATTAACGGGTGAGATTATGCCCATGGCTGGTATTACCCCTTATGCACGCATAGGTGATGGTATGGTGGTTGTTTTGTTGGCATTATGGCTGTGTGTGCTGATTTATCACCGCTTTGCCCTGAAGAAATAAGCGCTGTTATTTCGTTGAAGTGCTGGGTTTTTGTAAAGTAGTACCTGCAGGTTTAAAACTATGTAAATCAATGCTCGCTTCACTTTGTTCAGTCGCACAGCCCCAGGTCAATGCTTGGTCTTGAGTAAAACGTTTACCTAATTGCCAAGCTATTTGGGCTCGTGCTAATTCCACACCTAAATAAAAGGCATGGCTGCCATCTTGTTCTACGTGTAATTGCGGGAATAAATCGAAAGGGTCGATTGCACTATGCAAGCCATCACGATTAAAAATATGTACACCTACACTGCTGGTTTGTATGCGAAAGCTAGGATCGGTGATGTGCTCAGCCAATTCTTCTATTTCGGTGAGTGTATAGGGAAAAGGTGAGGGCTCATGCAGCGCCATTAAACCTGGATTGATATGCTTAGGTAAGGTGTCATGCTCTTTAGCGGC
>CAIVGC010000044.1 GCA_903905335.1 uncultured Methylococcaceae bacterium | reverse complement strand
GTGAGGGTATTGTCTTTCTAGCCCAGTTCTAATTAATTCGAATAACTGATTAAGCGATGTTCGCTCACCTACGGCGACGTTATAAACTTGATTCGCGGCTACTTCTGGGGCCGTTGCGGCAAGAATATTTGCTTCTAAGACATTATCGATATAGCAAAAGTCGCGACTGTTTTCGCCATCACCATTAATTACAACTGGGGTGCCTGTTACCATAGCCGCTACCCATTTAGGAATAACCGCAGCATAAGCGCCACTGGGATCTTGTCTTTGTCCAAATACATTGAAATATCGAAGTCCGATGCTTTTAAAGCCATAATTATTAGCAAATACCTGTGCATATAACTCATTAACTAATTTGGTAACTGCATACGGTGATAGTGGCGAGCCTATTTTGTCTTCAACTTTAGGTAAATCCGGATGATCACCATAGGTTGAGCTTGATGCGGCATAAACCAAACGTTTAACGCCGGCATCTTTGGCTGCGACTAAGATGTTTAAAAATCCAGAGATATTGTTTTCATGGGTATTAATAGGATCTGCGATGGAGCGAGGAACAGAACCTAGTGCTGCTTGATGCAATACGTAGGTTGTTGATTGGCAGACTTCTCGACAAGTTTGTAAGTATCTAATGTCGCCTTCAATGAATTTGAAATTATGCCATTGCTTTGCAGTGACGGATGCTTGGACTTGTTCTAGATTATGCAGATAGCCGGTTGAAAAATTATCGAGACCTACGACGGTTTGATTATTTGTTAATAACAGCTCTAATAAATTAGAGCCAATAAATCCAGAGACACCGGTAATTAGCCAACGCTCTGGTTTTTTTTGTAGCTGAGATAATACTTCTGCATAGTGATTCATATAATTTATTTCCTATAGCCTTCCATCAACTTGATTGGCTGGTAGAATATATTTAATGTCGTAGAGCACATGACAATCTTTGCCTAGAGCTCTTATTTTTTCTGCTCCCATCTCGGTAAATTGCTTATGTTTAACCGCTAAGATAATGGCGTCATAACTACCAAGTTGAGGTGCTGATAATGGCGTGAAACCATAGGCTTTCTGGGTTTCATTAGGGTCAACCCAAGGGTCATAAACATCGACCTTAGCACCGTAGTTATTAAATTCTTTAATCATATCTATGACGCGAGTATTTCGAAGATCAGGGCAGTTTTCTTTAAATGCTAAGCCCATGATTAATATTTTTGCTTCATTAATATGTATGCGCTTATTCAACATCAACTTGATAATCTGAGTGACCATGTAGTTGCCCATGCTGTCATTTAATCGCCTACCCGCTAAGATGATTTCTGGGTTATAGCCTATAGCTTGTGCTTTATGCGTTAAATAATAAGGGTCTACGCTAATACAATGCCCGCCTACTAAGCCTGGCCTAAAGGGTAGAAAATTCCATTTCGTGCCGGCGGCTAATAAGACTTCTTCAGTGTCGATACCCAGTTTATTAAAAATTAAAGCCAACTCATTAATTAACGCAATATTGACATCACGCTGTGTGTTTTCAATAACTTTGGCCGCTTCAGCAACTTTTATACTGCTAGCTTTATGGGTTCCTGCACTAATAATACTTTTATATAGGCTATCAACGGTATCCGCGGTGTCTTTCGTCGAGCCTGAAGTAATTTTTAAAATATTAGTAACACGATGTTCTTTGTCGCCAGGATTGATTCTTTCTGGGCTGTAGCCGATAAAAAAATCAGTATTAAAAACTAAACCTGAGGTTTGCTCTAGGATAGGAACACAAATTTCTTCGGTTGCACCCGGATAAACGGTCGATTCATAAATAACGATATCTTGCTTTTTAAGCAGACTGCCTAGCAACCGACTCGCTTTTTTTAGAGGTGCTAGGTCTGGTTGCTTATAAATATTGATCGGTGTTGGTACGGTTACGATGTAAATATTACAGGATTCTAATTCTTTTACGGTATAACTGTAACGTAGGTAAGTCGCTTTATTTAGTTCAATATCATTGATTTCTAATGTGCGATCTTTGCCAGTTTTTAACTCTTCAATTCGCTGTTGGTTGATATCAAATCCTATCGTTAGGTACTGTTTTCCAAACTCTACCGCTAGTGGTAAGCCGACATACCCCATTCCAATAACACCAATTTTTACATTATTCATTTGTCATTATTTCCTTAAGTCATTAATTATTGATAACTAAATTTTTAGTAAGCTACCGGCAGGTATGCTTTGGATGATCACCCACCATGTAAATCAGCAGGTACGGGTTAATGTTATATAACCCGACGGAGTTGATTTTTTTATGGATTTAAAATCCACAATCTTAATTATTTTTAAGATGTAAAAATTAGAAGGAATGCTTAGAACTTAATAAGGAAGTGCTTGTTAATCAGCACTTTCTTGGTGATAAGCCACAATACGTTCAACTTCATTTTTAGAGCCCAAAATTAGAGGTACACGTTGATGAATGCTAGTTGGTTTAATGTCTAGCATACGCTCCCGTCCAGTAGAGCAAGAGCCACCAGCTTGCTCAATAATAAAGGCCATCGGATTAGCCTCATACATAATACGTAGTCGACCCTCTGTTGATGGTTTACGCAGATCTAATGGATACAAAAACACGCCTCCACGCGTTAAAATTCGATATACCTCAGCTACTAATGAAGCAATCCAGCGCATATTAAAGTTTTTTCCGCGAGGGCCTTCAGTGCCTTGCAAGCACTCGTCAATATAGCGTTGCACTGGAGGTTCCCAGAAACGTTGATTAGACATATTAATGGCAAATTCAGCTGTTTCTTCGGGTATACGGATGTTTGGCTGAGTCAATATAAATTCACCTATGTCTTGGTCTAGCGTAAAGCCATTAACGCCGTGGCCTGTAGTCAATACCATCAATGTTGATGGTCCATAAAGTACGAAACCTGCGCATACTTGATCTGTTCCTTTTTGTAGAAAATCTTCAGTATTGGGTTCGTTGTCTGCGTGACAGTGTAGTATAGAAAATATAGTCCCTACAGCAAGATTAACGTCGATATTTGATGAGCCATCCAAAGGATCAAATAAAGCAAGGTACTTGCCTTTGGGGTATTGCCTAGGAATGGCAATAATCTCATACGCTTCTTCTGAAGCCATGCTCGCCAAACTACCGCCCCAGTTCAGGGTATTAATCATAATATCATTAGTGATAATGTCTAGCTTTTTTTGTACTTCGCCATGAATATTTTCTGATTCAGCGCTGCCTAAAACATTCATGAGTTCACCGCGACTAACTAGATTGGATATTTTCTTACATGCGGTTGCAATATCTTTTAATAATGGGCTAAGTGCGTTTGATGCATCATTTAAGCCATGTTGCTGCTCAAGAATGAATTGGGTTAAGGATATAGGGTTGGTCATGTCTTGTTTATTCCTCTGGAGCTGTGAGTGTATGAAATAGATTTAACGGCGAAAATCCTATCTCGTAATCAATAGATTACTTAGTTATTAGCCCTTATTTAAAGGTTGTATTATAAACCTTAAATAAAAATATCGAGTCAGCTAATGCCGGAGTGAATGTGGGTTTAGGTTTAGGTTTAGGTTTAGGTTTAGGTTTAGGTTTAGGTTTAGATTTAGATTTAGATTTAGATTTATATTGAAAAGTGATTAGTTCTTCTTTTTTGAGGGCAGGTAATCCCAGAAATCAATATTGGGAAAAATATTATCCATGATTTCCAAAGCAGTTAAGTAACGATTGTCTATATTGTTTTTACGAATAGCATCATGCAGATAGTTAAATCTTGCAAGATGATCTGTTATGCGTTTTTTTGCATACTCTGTGGTTGTTCCTGACTTCATTATGAATGGCCAATCAGAAGCTTGAGCCAATAAAACAGATCG
>CAIVGC010000043.1 GCA_903905335.1 uncultured Methylococcaceae bacterium | reverse complement strand
TGATCTTAAACTGATGATTGGCCAGTTTGAGTTTTTTGCATAGGTCGAGAGTTTTTCATCTGGATCTACCGCAACTGGGTGGTCGACTAGCTTTAACAAGGGTAAATCATTATGCGAATCGCTATAAAACCAACTGTCTTCTAGGGTTTCTGAGCTGGTTTCTAACCAAGCGTTTAATAATTGCACTTTACCTGCTTGAAAGCAGGGGATGTCGATGTATTGGCCGGTGTAACGTCCGTCTATCATTTCTGGTGTCGTAGCCAATAAATGCTCTATACCATAAAGGGCAACGATGGGGGCGGTTACGAAACGATTTGTGGCGGTAATCACCATTAGGGTATCGCCCCGATCACGGTGTTTTGCGATGAGTTTTTGCGCGGGTTTTAAGAGTATCGGGGTAATAATGTCTAGTATAAATTGCTCGCGCCAACGATACAGTTGCTCAGGATCATGTTGCGTTAAGGGCTGTAGGGAGAAATGCAAATACTCAACAATGTCTAAAGTGCCGTGTTTATAATCGTCATAAAACTTGATGTTGGCTTGTTCATACAGGTCTTTATCAACAATACCTTGATCGACCAGAAACTGTCCCCACAAGTAATCACTATCATCGGCAATTAGGGTATTATCTAAATCAAAAATCACTAAACTCACATTAAACCTGTTTGTGCTTATTAAAAAGGTAGATACGCGCTGGTATCTAGTTGTTATTTATGGAACAATGGAGACATTATAAACAACATAACCTAGTCTTGTATTTTTATCGAGATTTTAAAGTTAAATTCTAGGCTGAAAAAAGTACAGGTTTTAACATGATAGACTCTAAAGGATACCGGCCCAATGTCGGAATCATCCTTTGCAATGATGAGGGTCGCGTGTTTTGGGCAAAACGGATGGGCGTAAACGCTTGGCAATTCCCGCAAGGCGGAATTAATGACGACGAAGACCCTGAAACAGCGATGTATCGAGAATTGTGGGAAGAAACGGGCTTGCAAAAGCAGCACGTAGAAATATTGGGACGCACACGTTATTGGTTAAGGTATCAATTACCTGAACGCTATGTTCGTAAAAACTCGTTGCCTTTATGTATAGGGCAAAAGCAAATTTGGTATATGTTGCGCTTGCTGACTGAAGATAGCACGGTGCGCTTTGATCATTGTTCAAAACCCGAGTTTGATGACTGGCGCTGGTTAGATTACTGGGAACCGCTTAAAGATGTGGTTTATTTTAAGCGTAAGGTTTATTTAAGAGCCATGATTGAATTAGGGCCAATTTTGACGCAGGATTCAGTCCCAGTTGCGGCGACCAGTTATTTAGCGCAAGAACCTAAAGGCACTAAAGTTAAAGCGCCTGTTTTGCCCATAATAGACAATACGCCGTAGGTTGGGCTAACGGCTCTATCGTTAACCCAACAAAACAATGCTCGGCAATGAGTTGGGTTGCGAAAAGATGCAACCCAACCTACGTCCCGATGCCTGTCGGGGTTTGTAACCCCGACAGGCTTGGCAATACACTGTAGGTTGGGCTAACGGCTCTATCGTTAACCCAACAAAACAACGCTCGGCAATGAGTTGGGTTGCGAAAAGATGCAACCCAACCAACGTCCGCTTTAACTTGAAACGGCTGATTTTGATCATGATGATTCAATGGATTGAAAGTTGCTCAGGCGCTAAGGAGTTTATAACCCTATATACTCCTGCTGGTTATTTGCAATTAATGATACGCCTAGATGTTATTTGTCAGGCTGTTTGGGTTTTAAAGACTGACGATACGCTATCCATTAATAATAATCATCCGGTGATTCAGCGGCTGGATTTAAAAGAAAACGCACCGTTTGCAGTCAAGTTATTAAAGCAAGGTAGCCAGTTTCGTCAGTTAGTATGGTCTGAGCTATGCAATATTCCTTATGGAACTACTATTAGCTATTCTGCTTTAGCCGCAAAAATTGGGTCTTCTGCACGAGCGGTCGGTAATGCTTGTCGTGACAATCCCTATCCTTTTCTGATTCCTTGTCATCGAGTCGTTTCTGTTTCTGGCTTAGGTGGCTATTGCGGTCAGACCGGAGGTGATCTTATACACATTAAAGCTAAATTATTAAAGGCTGAAGCTAGCTTTAATTATGAGTAATCTTGACTTAATCGAACAATTTTTGGATGCGGTTTGGGTAGAGCAGGGCTTAAGTGAAAATACTTTGTCTGCTTATGGCAGTGATTTACGCATCTTTGCTAAAAACTTAGCTGATAAATCATTATTAGACGTAGATACTAGCGATTTATCAACGTTCTTGGCTAGTCGCTATCAAGCCGGTATCGGCAATCGTTCTACTGCACGTATTTTATCGAGTCTGCGGCGCTTTTATGGTTATTTTCTAAGAGAAAATCGTATCAGCAATGATCCTACGGGGCTGATTGAATCGCCTCAATTAGGTAGGCCTTTACCGATCTCACTTTCTGAACATGATGTAGTGTTGTTGCTTAATGCACCTGAGCATAGTAATGCCATGGGTTTTAGAGACAGAGCCATGTTAGAAATGCTCTATGCGACTGGGCTTAGAGTCTCTGAGTTGGTTGGTATGAAATTTGAACATATCAGTTTAAGGCAGGGCGTAGTCAGAATTCGTGGTAAAGGCAATAAAGAGCGTTTGGTGCCTGTCGGTGAGGTCGCTATGACTTGGCTAGAAGATTATATGGCGCAAGCACGTAAAACTTTATTGGCTGAGCGGCAGTGTGATTATTTGTTTGTCACCAATCGCGGCGACGGTATGACTCGACAAGCGTTTTGGCATATTATCAAGCGCCATGCTAAAAAGGCTGGCATTAATAAAGACTTGTCACCGCATACTCTGCGGCATGCTTTTGCCACGCATTTGTTAAACCATGGGGCGGATTTGCGCGTTGTACAATTGTTATTAGGGCATGTGGATTTGTCGACTACACAAATTTATACACATATTGCCCGCGAACGTTTAAAAACCTTACATACAAAATTTCATCCTAGAGGTTAGTCACGATGACACAAAACATACATCCCACTGCATTTATAGATACTGATGTCACGCTAGGTGAACATTGCAGCATAGGTCCTTTTGCCGTCATTGAAAGCGGTGCGGTCTTAGGTGATCATTGCCAGTTAGGCGCTCATGCTGTGGTGCATGGCCATGTGCGCATGGGTAACGCTAATATCTTACATCCTCATGCTGTCTTGGGCGGCTTGCCTCAAGATACTAGCTTTAAGTCAGAAACTGATTCTTGGTTGCTTATTGGCGATAGTAATGTTTTTAGAGAAGGCTTTACGGCTCATCGAGCATCTAAAGAACAGGCTGAAACACGTATTGGTAATGGTTGTTTTTTTATGAATAACAGTCATGTTGCACATGATTGTACGATTGGCAATAACACTATTTTTGCTAATAATGTGGCTATAGGTGGTCATGTTGAGGTCGGTAATAATGTCTTTATTGGCGGTGCTGTGGTGGCGCATCAATTTTGCCGCATTGGTTCTTATGCCATAGTGCAAGGTACGACCGGACTTAACATGGATGTCATTCCCTATATGTTGGTAGGCGGACGCCCTGCAAGGCATTATAAATTAAATACAGTAGGTTTAAGACGAGCAGGTATTCTGGGTGATCGTTTAAAAGCCTTATCGGCTGCTTTTCGCTTATTAAGAAATAAGCAGAGTATAGATGAGCTGGAAGAAACCGAAGAGTTAGTGCATTTAAAAGCCTGGTTGGCCGTTAAGTCCAAGCGCGGTTTACATGGGTTTATTGGCGCTTAGTGTTATTTGAAGTGCCTGTCTAACTTAAAAATAATAAATGATTATTGCTCTACGATAGCGAGTTATTAATGGAGGGTTTTTCTGACGAATTCTGGAATCTCATCTGCGGGTAATGGCTTACTAAAATGATAACCTTGGATAATATCACAGCCTAAACGCTGTAATCTTAATGCCTGACCTTCCGTTTCAACGCCCTCTGCAATTAAGGAGTAGTCTAGGGCATGAGCTAAACTGATTATAGTCCCTAGTAATAAAACGGTATGGGAATTGTAAAGCATATCGTCTATAAATATTTTATCTATTTTTAAGCAATCCAATGGCAATTGTTTTAAAGATGCTAAGCAGGAAAAGCCGGTACCGAAATCATCGATTGCAATTTTTAAGCCGATGTTTCTAAGCTGTTTAAAAACCTCTATATGACCTTTGGTTTGCATGGCGCTTTCTGTAACTTCTAGTTCTAAGAAATGTGCAGGGACTCCGGTTTCATATAGAGTTTCTTTAACGATTTCTACAAGTTGATGGTCTTGAAAATGAGTAGGAAATAAATTAACAGCCACTTGTATATATGGCAAACCACAGCTATGCCAGTCGGCTAGTTGCTTACAGGCTGTTTTAATGGCCCATACACCTAGCTCAGACTGTAATCCTAATTGTTCTATCATATCAAGAAAGTAGTCTGGGGTAACAATACCCAATGTTGGGTGCTGCCAGCGAACTAGCGCTTCCATACCCACTACTTGTCTATTGCTCATGGACAGTTGTGGTTGATAGTACAGTATGAGTTGGTCTTGTTTAAAAGCCTCTCGTAACAATTGTTCTTTTTCTCTGCGGAGCGTGGCGGGGGTTGATTTATTATGCGAATGAAAACTATAGCCATGTTTTCCAGTTTGTTTCGCTTGAAACATCGCAGAATCAGCTGCCGTAATCAGGTCGTTCATATTATTGCCATCTCTTGGAAAAATAGAGATGCCGATACTGGCGCCAGGAGTTAGTTGGTGATTATCTATTGTTAGTGGCTGCTTAATCTGATATAGGCAGCGTTTAATTACTTTTATGACATCATTGTCGTCGAAAACATTATCAATAATGATGCAAAATTCATCGCCACCTAAGCGCGCTATAAAATCTATTTCTCGAGCAACTAATTTTAAACGCTGAGCAATGGCATAAAGAAACTGATCGCCTAGGTGATGGCCGTAGCGATCATTAACTTCTTTAAAGTCATCAAGATTAATAAACAAAAAAGCAAATTGTTCATTGCGCCTAGTTGCTGTGTTTATAAGACAATTGATGCGTTCTATATAGTAGGGTCTATTTGCTAAGCCGGTCAGATTATCATAGAAAGACAATTGGTAGATTTTTTGCTCATCTGCTTTTTGTCGGGTAATGTCTTGAACTGTGCCTGTGATAATAAATTCATCTTTGTTATTAATGGCCTCTATTTCTTGCTGGACAATAATGGGTTCTGCATGGTTGACTTGAAGTCGATATTCAATTTTTTGTGGGCTATTTAAATCTGTCGTCGTAGCAAATAGATTTTCAACGTAATTACGATCATGTGGATAAACTAATTGTATAAAACCTTGAAGGGTACCGTCGAATTGCTCTAGCTCAATACCACATAAATTTGCCAAGTGGGCAGAAATCTCAAAGTGATTGTCTTTTATGCGCCAAGTCCAATAGCCAAATCTAGCAATGCGTTGAGCAGATTTTAGTGTGGTTAAAGTGGCTAATTGTAGGCTAGGATTTCGCAGTTCGTGGGTATTTTGACTAGATTTTAAAATAAAGTAGATGTGATGAGTAAATGCCAAGTAGTTTATGGGTTTCGAGATAAAGTCGGTAGCGCCTGCGGTGTAGGCTTTATTAATAGACTCATTATCGTTCGGTGCGGTAACCATGATAATGGGTGTATCTATGAGCTCAGGATTAGTTCTTAAGAGCTTGCATAATTGAAAGCTATTAAGATTTTCTAGTGAGCAATCTAAGAGAATAATATCTGGTTGTTGTTTTTTTATGCTTTCTTGTGCCTGTGCACTTGTGCAGGCGACTTCTACAAAAAAAGCAGCGGCACGTAAATTTTCAATAGTCAGTAAATTAAAGTGGCTGTCTTGGCTGATGACTAAAATGCAAGTGCTAGGTAAGCTTTTGTTTAATGGCTGTGCATGTGCCTCATCGGAAGAGATGCCGTTACTAAGGCTATTTGCTATATGTCGTTTTGTCGTCATTAGTTATGGCTTATTTTAGTGCTAATTAATAATGATGCATAAAATCAAAGTGATTATTTTATAAACTTTAAATTGAATAGATAGCTTCTGAATAGCAATTTTAAAATAACAAGCTTTTAACTTATCGCATATTTTAGATATCAGCAACAGCTAAAATATTATTCAATGTTTTTTAGCGTAATCAAATAACATTAGAGCGAGGTATTTTTCTATCATGGAGGCTGATTCTCATGTACTTTAAAAAAGCTGAGCAAGCTAAGGAATAAGTATAGTATCAAGTGGCGGAACACTTTGATCTGTTTCTGGGTAATCTAGAGTATAGTGTAAACCTCTACTCTCTTTGCGCTGCTGGGCGCAACGAATAATGAGTTCGGCAACTATAACTAAATTACGTAATTCTAGTAAGTCACTGGTAATGCGAAAATGACTATAATACTCCGTTATTTCTTTTTTCAGTAACTCTACTCGACTTAATGCACGATTTAAGCGTTTGTCGGTTCTTACTATGCCGACATAATCCCACATAAAATGCCGTAGTTCGTTCCAGTTATGGGCAACGACGACTTCTTCATCTGAATCTGTGACTTTAGATTCGTCCCAATCAGGTATTTTGGGGAGTGAGATAATTGTGGGGAGTTTTTGTAATATATCAGCACAAGCACGATCAGCAAAAACTAGGCATTCTAGTAAAGAGTTGCTAGCCATCCGATTGGCACCGTGTAGTCCAGTACAAGCTACTTCGCCGACAGCATATAAATTGGTAATGTCGGTACGAGCGTAGTCGTCTGTCATGACGCCACCACAGGTGTAATGTGCGGCCGGAACTACGGGAATGGGTTGCTTGGTTATGTCTATACCATAGTCTAAGCATTGTTGATAAATGGTTGGAAAGTGTTCGCGAATAAAAGTGGCTGGTTTATGGCTGATATCCAAGTAGACACAATCTATGCCTCGTTTTTTCATTTCGTGATCTATGGCTCTTGCGACGATGTCTCTAGGCGCTAATTCGCCCCTAGAATCGAATTTTTCCATAAAAGACGAGCCATCTTTGAGCACCAATTTACCGCCTTCGCCTCTTAATGCTTCGCTAATAAGAAAAGATCGTGCTTCAGGATGATAAAGACAGGTGGGATGAAATTGCATAAATTCCATATTGCTAACGCGACACCCTGCACGCCAAGCTAAGGCAATACCATCTCCTGTAGAACTATGAGGATTAGTACTATACATATAGGCCATATTAGCGCCACCCGTTGCCAGGACTACAATCTTGGCGGCTAAGGTTTTAACTTTATTTTCTTGAGTATCTAAGACATAAGCACCGATTATTTTTTTGCCATTCGCATCGTTTGTAGGCAAGGTGATTAATTCGACCACATTATGATGATCTAATAATTCGATGTTGGGATGTTGTTGTGCACGTTCAATCAGTGATAGCGATACGGCTTTGCCGGTGGCATCATCAGAATGTACTACTCGTCGGTGCGAATGACCGCCTTCACGGTTTAAATGCAGCTGTGTTTGGCCCGAGGCGTTTTCTTCTTCAGTAAACACAACGCCCTGTGTTCGTAACCATTCTATGGAGTTTTTACCTTGAGTCACTGTTAATCTGACAATGTCGGGCTTACATAGCCCTGCACCAGCATCAAGGGTGTCTTCGATATGTGATTCTATAGAATCTTCGGCATCAAAAACTGCAGATATTCCACCTTGAGCATAATAGGTGCTGCTAGAAATGAGTGCAAATTTGGATAATACAGCAACAGATATGTGTTGTTCAGCTAACTTTAAGGCTAGCGTAAGACCTGCTCCGCCGCTGCCAATAATTAGTACTTCTAGTTTTTTTGTATAAGGCATGATGGTAATTGCGTAGATACTAAAATAAAAGTGAATAAAGTGTCGGTTACTAAGTGAAGATTGTGGCTTAGTTAGTAACGTTTATGGATAATAACGCTTTTTAGCGTGATAGCACAATTTTGTACCTAAGAACTTTATGACATCATTGCTGTCCATGACCTTATTCAAAGAGCCGAAGTGATTAATCAGCCCAGAAAATGCGAACAATTAGACGAAGAATTAGTGTCGCGGGTTCAGCAAGGTGATAAGGCTGCCTTTGATTTTTTGGTGATTAAATATCAGCATAAAATTATTCAGTTGGTTAATCGTTATGTTAAAGATCCCAGTGAAGCTCAAGATGTAGCTCAGGAAGCTTTTATTAAAGCTTATCGGGCGTTAGGTAATTTTAGAGGTGAGGCCGCTTTTTATACATGGCTGTATCGCATTGCTATTAATGCCGCTAAAAATTATCTGATTTCACGGACTAGAAGGCATAGTGATTATCAATTGGATATTCAAGATTTAGAGATCATGGGAAATATGTCTCAATTACAAGGGCTGGAAACGCCTGAGAAATTATTGCTAAATGAAGAAATAATCACAACTCTTAATAGGGCGATAGAAAACTTACCCGAAGAAATGCGTGTTGCTTTTCAGTTACGAGAATTAGAGGGTTTAAGTTATGAGGAGATTGCCTTAGTTATGGATTGCCCTATTGGTACGATACGTTCACGTTTATTTAGAGCGCGTGAGGCGATTGACAAACAATTAACTCCTTTACTAGAATAGGTTGAATTGAAATGTCTGAAGATGTAAATCAGAAACTATCTCAATTTATGGATAATGAATTGAATCATGCTGATGCTTTGCAATTATTAAAAGAGTTATCTGCGCAACCTGAATTGCAAGCTAAATTGAATCGTTATGCTGCGATGAGTTATGCTTTAAAGAGCCAAGTCTATTTAGATGTAAAAGCCGGCTTTTCTGAAAATATAGCTCAGCACATCCAACAAGAGCCAGCACCTGTAATAGAAATACCCGTTTCATTTAAGCAAACCTATCAATGGTTAGCTTTGGTAGCTTCCCTTGCTATTATGGCTTTTATTCTTGAGCAAGGTCTATTTAACCCCGCTGCCACTTTGCAGATGGCAAAACAATGGTTGCCTGAGCAGTCGGATCTAAATAAACGTATTGATTTTTATCTTCAGCAGCATAGTTCCGGTGCTTATGCACAAAGTGAGGCAGACGATAAGCCTTATGCTAAAGTGACGACCTATAATCAAGAATAAAATCGGCTGCCAGCTTAAGGCGTGACAGTTTCAGCCCAGACAAAAGGTTCAGGGCGAAAGATTAAGTCTAGGAGTCTAGCAACTTAAGGCGGCTTAACCCTTAACCTTTCGTCCTTTGTCTGTGCTTAGAAGAACCATGTTTATAAGTGAATGATTAAGCTTAGTGTCCCGTCTTAAATTGGTAGCCACAAGTTATAGGGTCTTGTGTGAAGTTGTAGTTCAATCAATATGTCTAACCATATTATAAACAAAATTGTTTTATCACTATTTAGGGAATGGAGTTGTTATGCTTAAAAAGCTTGCTTGGTGTGTTGTCCTCGTTTTTATGTTTAATCAAAATAGCTGGTCGCAATTGCCAGATTTTACCGAAATGGTGAAGACCAATGGTGTTGCAGTAGTGAATATTAGTACCACTCAAAAAGCCAAGCCTGAAGTCCCTGAGGGTGCTCAAAAAGAAATTCCTATGCCTGAGGGAATGCCTCCTGAAATGGAAGAATTATTTAAACATTTCTTTAATAATCCTAATGGTGGAGGCAATGGCGGTGGTAATGGTGCTGAAGGTGAGGGTGATGCCCAGTCTTTAGGGTCGGGCTTTGTTATTGATAAGAGTGGTTACGTACTCACTAATCATCATGTTGTTAAAGACGCGGATGAAATTATTGTTAAGTTTTCTGATCGACGTGAGTTAGTTGCTAAGCTGATTGGTTCTGATGCGCGCACCGATGTTGCAGTGTTAAAAGTTGAAGCCACTGATTTGCCTGTAGTCAGTATTGGAGATCCTAATAAATTACAAGTTGGTGAGTGGGTGTTAGCTATCGGCTCCCCATTTGGTTTTGAACAATCAGTTACCGCAGGTATTGTGAGCGCAAAAGGTCGTAGTTTACCTGGTGGTAATTATGTGCCCTTTATTCAAACGGACGTCGCCATTAATCCTGGCAACTCAGGTGGTCCTTTGTTTAATATGGATGGCAAAGTAGTCGGCATTAACTCGCAAATATACAGCCGTACCGGTGGCTTTATGGGACTTTCATTTTCTATTCCTATGGATGTAGTTATGAATGTGGTTGAGCAGATTAAAACTAAAGGTAAAGCTGCGCATGGTTGGTTAGGTGTGCAAATTCAGGATGTAACGCGGGAATTAGCTGAATCTTTTGGCATGAAAAAAACTCAGGGTGCTTTGGTTTCTAAAGTAATACCCGATAGTCCAGCTGAAAAAGCGCAGTTACAGATTGGCGACATCATTACCGAATTTAATGGGCAAGCTATTGAAAAGTCGGGTGACTTACCTCCTATGGTCGGGATGACGCCTATTAAAGATAAAGCTACGCTAAAAATCATCAGGCAAGGTGAAGAAAAAATCGTTAATTTCAATATAGGTTTATTGCCTGAACAAGTCGATAAGGTCGCTGATAAAAAAGCAGAAAAAACCAAGCCGACTAACAGATTAGGCGTAACTGTGACAGATTTAACTGCTGAAGAAAGGCAGTTAGCGCAGGTCGCTAAAGATGGCGTATTGGTACAAAATGCCGTCAAAGGTGCGGCAAAAAGTGCCGGTATACAACCAGGCGATGTTATTTTGCGTCTTGATAACAAGCTTGTACATGATGTAGCTGGGTTTGAAGAAATCGTTAAAAATTTACCTGCGGGTAAGTCAATCGCAGCTTTAATTCAGCGTCGTGGTAGCCCAGCCTTTTTAGCTCTTAAAATTGATAAATAAGACTCGGCGTGTCTGATGCAAACAGCACTTAATTAAGAGTTGTTGTTTGCATCACCCACAAAAACGGCGGATTTATTCCGCCGTTTTTGTGGGTGATGACTTATCAAAAAATATAAACACATTAACGGGCTTTTCGGCATGGACTGCCATAAACCAGTTGTCTTGGATGGCATTACAATACTTGCACATAACGTTTAGTTGGTTAATACATCCCTGTATTCTGGATCCCGGCAGTCCATGCCGGGATGACGATTTAGGTGTTTTCGACTATATATAAATAGATTTTTTATTAGCTACGTCTTGCATAGGGCCTCCGTTTTTGTGGGTGATGGCCTATAAAACTTAAACTGAATAAGCTGGATTAGTTTAAAATCCTCACTTTAGTCAGAATCTCTCACACTTGCTTAATAATTGACTCATGCAAACAACAGATACAGATGTTTTAACGACCCTTACAACGTTGCGTGATTATATACGCTGGGCAGCCAGTCGCTTTACCATCGCTGGCGTTAGTTTTGGGCATGGCACGCTTACCGCGCTTGATGAAGCGGCTGCACTCGTCTTACATACGGTACATCAACCCTATAATTTGGCTGAAGCTTATCTTGATGCGGCATTAACCATGGCAGAACGGTTAGCTGTTATAGACATAATTGACAGACGCATTAATGAAAGAACACCTGCTGCTTATTTAACGAATGAGGCTATATTCGCTGGCTTAGCTTTTTATGTTGATAATCGGGTATTAGTACCAAGATCACCTATTGCTGAACTCATTGAGCAGCGTTTTTCGCCGTGGGTGGAAGAAGAGCAAGTCGTTCGTATTTTAGATTTATGTACCGGTAGTGGTTGTATAGCTATTGCTTGCGCTTATGCTTTCCAAGAAGCCTATGTTGACGCTGTTGATTTATCTGCAGATGCCTTAGATGTAGCTACTATCAATGTTGAAAAACATCAGCTAGCAGAATCGGTAACGTTATATCAATCGGATTTATTTAATGAATTGCCAGCAGCTCACTATGACATTATTGTCAGCAATCCGCCTTATGTCAGTCACCAAGAATGGTCAGAGTTGGCTCAAGAGTTTCGCGCAGAACCCGACATGGGCTTTAAAGGCGGTGAGTCAGGCTTGGATCTTGTTATACGCATTTTGGTTGATGCCGATGCCTATTTAGCTACGCAGGGTATTTTGTGTGTAGAAGTTGGCAGTAGTGCTCAAACCTTACAAGATACTTTTCCTAGCGTGCCCTTCTTTTGGATGAATTTTGAACGAGGTGGTGACGGTGTGTTCTTGCTAACGGCAGGGCAGGTTCATGAGTATCACAATTTATTTATAGCGGCGTTAGGTTAATATGTCTGGAAATACAATAGGAAAATTATTCACAGTCACCTCCTTTGGTGAAAGTCATGGTCCTGCGATAGGCTGTATTGTCGATGGCTGTCCTCCTGGATTGCTGCTATCAGAAGCTGATTTACAAGAAGATCTTGATCGCAGAAAACCAGGTACCTCAAGGCATACCACACAGCGTCGTGAAGCAGATGTAGTGAAGATATTATCAGGCGTGTTTGAAGGCAAAACTACCGGTACGCCTATAGGCTTATTAATACAAAACACTGATCAACGCTCAAAAGATTATTCTAAAATTGCCGATACTTTTAGGCCTGGTCATGCTGATTATACTTATCAGCAAAAGTACGGCTTTAGAGATTATCGCGGTGGTGGTCGTTCATCGGCTCGTGAAACGGCTATGAGAGTTGCGGCAGGTGGTATCGCCAAAAAATATCTTAAAGAACTAGCTGGTATAGAAGTTCGTGGTTATTTATCACAATTAGGCCCGATAAAAATAGAAAAGCTTGATTGGTCAGTCATCGATAGCAACCCCTTCTTTTGTCCTGATATCGATAAAGTGGCAGAAATGGAAGCTTACATGGATGCCTTACGTAAGGAAGGTGAATCTATAGGCGCAAGAATTGAAGTCGTCGCAACCAATGTGCCGCCTGGTTTAGGTGAGCCAATTTTTGATCGTTTAGATGCTGACTTGGCTCATGCTTTGATGAGTATTAATGCGGTTAAAGGTGTAGAGATAGGTGATGGTTTTGGCTGTGTAAACAGTAAAGGCACACAGTTTCGTGATGAAATAACGCCAGACGGTTTTTTAAGTAATCATGCCGGTGGTATTTTAGGCGGTATTTCTAGTGGTCAATCCATTACGGCCAGTATTGCTTTAAAGCCAACGTCTAGTTTACGCTTGCCCGGTAAGAGTATTAACCAGCAAGGTGAGGCCATAGAAGTGAGTACCGAAGGACGTCATGATCCTTGTGTGGGCATACGCGCTACTCCGATAGCTGAAGCAATGATGGCTTTGGTCTTGATGGATCATTTACTAAGACATAGGGCTCAAAACCTACATGTTCAATCTGGCTTGCCTGTTATACGGTAATTGATAGGGGGGCAATCTAAGCTTATTGCTCCCGTCATTAAAGTATTAATAGTTGCATAAGTCCTTGCATGAAATAAGATTGAAGGCTGTATGTGATCCGTAGTGGGTAAATAAAATAAAACCGATAAATACACATACTAAGTGCCTGAAAAAAACCACATTCTGGATCACGGCATGGACTGCCGTTATCCAGAATACAAGGATGTACTTGTCGTAGTTAAAGTGATTATCATGAAACTTATAGTGATATGTCTCTTGCCCTCCATGGCAACTGGTTTCCGGCAGTCCATGCCGGAATGACGATTTACCGACTACGATTCACATAGAAACAGATTGAATTGCAGAGTCCTAACATAGGAAAAGTGCAAAAACATATGAGACTATTAATATGACCTCCTTTTTTATAACGTAAATAAATGTCTATCCCTTACTGGCGGCTGTCAGGTTTTTATTTTTTCTATTTTGCGGCTTTAGGTGGATTTATCCCTTACTGGAGTCTTTTTTTAAAAGATTGTGGTTTTAATCCCATTGAAATAGGTGAGCTTTCTGCATTGTTAGTAGGGACCAAAATAATAGCGCCCCTGATATGGGGCTGGATAGCCGATCGTACCGGTAAAAGTATAGGCATTATTCGATTAGCAGCTTTTTTTTCTAATATGATCGGCGCTGGGTTTATATGGACTCATGGTTATGTAGATTTTGCCTTGATTACCATAGGCTTTAGTTTTTTTTGGAATGCCATGTTGCCGCAATTTGAAGCCGTAACCTTGGCGCATTTAAGAAATGCACCAGATCGCTATAGTCGAATAAGATTGTGGGGCTCGATAGGCTTTATTGTTGCTGTACTGGGTATTGGTGCAGTTTTAGAATACTATCCAGTCACTTGCCTACCTTTAATCATAGCGGCATTTTTATTGTTAAATGCCGGAATTACCTTTGTGACACCTGAAGCTAAAAGTCTTAATTTGGGCAAGGCCGCGCATGGTATGTTAAAAATCATTAAGATGCCAGAGGTCTTAGCTTTCATGGCGGTTAATGTATTATTGCAAATAGCTCACGCGCCTTATTATGTTTTTTATTCAATTTTTCTAAAAGAGGCTCAGTATTCGGCTATGTTGACGGGATTTCTCTGGGCATTAGGTGTCGTAGCTGAGATTGTGTTGTTTATCTATATGCGTAACCTTTTAAAATACTGTTCATTACGCACCATTCTTTTACTTAGTTTAGTTTTAGCGACTGCTAGGTGGTTAATGATAGGTTGGGGTTCTGAGTATTTGTGGGTGCTGATTGTTGCACAACTGTGTCATGCCGCCACTTTTGGAGGTACCCATGTTGTTGCTATGTATTTGCTGCGTCGTTATTTTGGTGAACAACATCAAGGTAAAGGCCAAGCGTTATATACCAGTCTTTGTTTTGGCTTAGGTGGCGTGTTGGGTAGTGTTTATAGTGGTTATTATTGGGATTTACTAGGCCCAAAGTTTGTGTTTTCAATGGCTGCCGCATGTTGTGGCTTAGCTTTTATCATCGCTTATGTTTGGGTGGGCAGGGAAAATAGTCAAGATAAGCTTGTGGTAGGTTAGAATAAGCCATTAATCATGTTAATTGATGCCAGCCCCATGATATTCCCTATAATTTAAGCTTAAGGCGACAATATGAAGAAAACCTTTGCTCGCTGGGCCTTAGATATTTGGTATAAAGATCCTTTCATTGGTTTGTGGCTAATGCCTCTGGGGTTTTTATTCAGTGATGTCGTTCGCTTTAGAAAGTTTTTATATCGAATTGGGCTACTAAAAACCCAAACGTTACCCGTGCCTGTTATTGTCGTGGGTAATATTACCGTGGGCGGTACCGGTAAAACGCCGTTAATTATTTATTTAGCCAAATATCTTAAACATGCAGGCTTTAAGCCGGGCATTATCAGTCGAGGTTACGGTGGATTAGCCGAATCTTGGCCCCAGTGGGTAGATGCTGGTAGCCTAGCAAAAGACGTCGGTGATGAGGCTCTGTTAATTGCCAAACAAACAGCTTGTCCTATGGCAGTTGGGCCGCTACGTGTAGATGCCGCTCGATTATTATTAGAAAAAGCAGATTGTAACGTCATTTTATCGGATGATGGTTTACAGCATTATGCTTTACACAGAGATATTGAAATTGCCGTCATTGATGGTGTAAGGCGTTTTGGTAATAGTTATTGTTTACCCGCAGGACCTTTGCGCGAACCTATAGAGCGCTTAACCAGTGTTGACTTTATTATCGTCAATGGTGAAAAACAAGAACCCAATGAGTTTTCTATGTGCTTAGAAGGTGACATCGCTATTAATTTATTAACGGGTGAGCCAAAGCACCTAGGTGATTTTATAACTGAGGATTGTCATGCCATTGCTGGCATAGGACATCCAGAACGGTTTTTTAAGCAGTTAGCGTTAGCAGGACTGAACACTAGCAACAAAAGTTTTCCCGATCATTACTCGTTTCAACGCGAAGATATTGAGTTTTCTGATCAACAGCCCGTGTTGATGACAGAAAAAGATGCGGTAAAATGCACGTTATTTGCAGGTCAGCAACATTGGTATGTGCCAGTGACTGCTAAGCCTGATAGTCTTTTTACAGAACAATTATTAAATCTTTTAAGAGAAAAGCATGATAGATAAAAAATTACTCGATATTCTGGCTTGCCCATTATGCAAAAGCCCATTGCATTATGATAAGGTCGCTGATGAACTGATATGCAGAGCCGATCGTTTAGCCTTCCCCGTTCGTGATGACATCCCTGTGATGATTGAAGATGAAGCGCGTCAGTTAAGTAGTGAAGAAGTAGACGCTTTATATCAATGAGTCACCGTTTTAAAGTCGTTATTCCTGCTCGATATGGTTCAAGTCGCTTACCTGGTAAACCCTTATTAGATATAGCTGGCAAACCTATGATTGTTCATGTTTGTGAGCGTGCGCAAGAAGCCGATGCTGAAGAAGTGGTCGTAGCAACGGACGATCAACGCATCTTTCAAGCCGTCACTGATTTAGGTATAAAAGCGGTGATGACACGAGCCGATCATCAAAGTGGCACAGAAAGAATTGCTGAAGTGGCAAGGCTTTGTGGTTGGTCTGGGGATGATATTATTGTTAATTTGCAAGGTGATGAACCTTTAATTCCTCCTGAATCTATACGAGAGGTTGCAGCAGCTTTAGCGACTCAAAAGCTTGCTGGTATTGCTACATTGGCAGCTAAAATAATAAATTCAGAAGAAATATTTAACCCCAATGCGGTTAAAGTGGTTTTGAATCAAGCTGGTTATGCACTTTACTTTAGTCGTGCGCCTATTCCGTGGGAAAGAGGCGTTTTTGATCTGAAAGATAAAGCGCCGTCAGGTGCTGTGCCTTATCTTAGACATATTGGTTTATATGCTTATAGGGTCGATTTTTTAAATCGTTATTGTTCATGGCCTGCCTCAGCACTGGAGTCGGTCGAAGCTTTGGAACAACTGAGAATACTTTGGCAGGGTGAAGCAATTTTAGTCAAAGTCATCGATAACACGCCCGAAGCGGGTGTAGATACGCAAGAAGACCTGTTGCGAGTGACGCGCGTATTGGCAATGCGGAGTTAAATGATGCAACTGTTCATTTTAAAGTCGGCGTTTTAATAGTAAAATTATCGTTAATATTTGACAGGCACTGATTACATCAGTAATTTATTCGGTTTTGTTGTGTCTTTTCATCGTCTAGCGATTGAGAAGCTATTTTTTAAATTTTACTCATACTTGGGTTGCTTAAGAGCTGTTAATGCAAGAATTTCATAGAATAAGTCGTTTACCTCCTTACGTATTTAATATAGTCAATGAGCTGAAAGCTAAAGCTCGTGCAGCGGGTGAGGATATTATTGATTTTGGTATGGGGAATCCCGATCAACCCACGCCGCAACATATTGTTGATAAATTGATAGAGGCTGTCCAACGCCCCGATACTCATCGATATTCAGTCTCTAAGGGCATTCCTAGATTAAGAAAAGCCATCTGTGACTGGTATAAAACTCGTTATGATGTGGACTTAGATCCCGAAACTGAGGCCATAGTGACCATCGGTTCTAAAGAAGGCTTGGCGCATTTAGCCTTGGCGACCTTAGGTCCTGGTGATGTGGTGCTGGTGCCTAATCCTGCTTATCCTATCCACCCTTATGGTGTAGTCATTGCCGGCGCCGATTTACGGCATGTGCCTATGGTTCCCGGTGGTGACTTTTTTGAAGAATTACAAAAAGCGATAGTTGATTCTTGGCCTAAGCCTAAAATGCTCATCCTTAATTTCCCAGGCAATCCGACTACCGAATGTGTGGAGCTAGATTTCTTTGAGAAAATTATTGCAGTCGCTAAAGAGCATAATATCTGGGTAGTTCAGGATATTGCTTACGCTGACATTGTTTTCGATGGCTATAAAGCACCCTCTATACTACAAGTCGAAGGCGCTAAAGATATCGCAGTTGAATTTTTCTCCATGTCTAAAAGCTATAACATGCCAGGCTGGCGTGTCGGTTTTATGTGTGGCAATAAAGAGCTGGTTTCTGCTCTGGCAAGAATTAAATCTTATTTGGATTACGGCACTTTTGCACCCATACAAATTGCAGCAATTGCCGCATTAGAAGGTCCGCAAGAATGCGTGACTGAAATTGCCGAGATGTATAAAAAAAGACGCGACGTCCTTTGTGAGGGTTTGAATGCCGCTGGTTGGCCGGTTATAAAACCCAAAGCAACCATGTTTGTTTGGGCAAAAATACCAGAAGCTTATCAAGCAATGGGCTCGCTGGAGTTTTCTAAAAAACTATTATTAGAAGCTAAAGTGGCTGTAGCTCCCGGCGTAGGTTTTGGTAAGTACGGCGATGATCATGTCCGCTTTGGCTTAATTGAAAATGAACACCGTACTCGTCAAGCCGTTCGTGGTATTCGCCTGATGATGAAAAAAGACGGTTTGACGACTTAAGTAGTCATGTTGCGTTGCATCTTTAAGCAAGCCAACAAGCTCGGCAATAACTATAAAATATCCACAACCATAAATGCTTGGGGTATAGAAGATCAATAATGTTTAACTGGAGCTAGAATTGAAACCGGTAAAAGTAGGTGTATTAGGATTGGGTACAGTGGGCGGTGGTACCGTTAATGTACTAAAGCGCAATGCGGCAGAAATCGCTAGGCGCGCAGGTAGGAAGATCACTATTACCCGTGCTTCAGTTAAAGACTTAGATAAACAACGTATCTGTGATACCCAAGGTATTATTTTAACCACCGATCCTATGGATATCATTAACGATCCAGATATTGATATCGTTGTGGAGTTAATCGGTGGTGCAGGTTTAGTTAAAGATTTGGTTTTAAAAGCTATTAGCAACGGCAAGCATGTCGTCACGGCGAATAAGTCATTGATTGCTCTACATGGTAATGAAATCTTTGCCAAAGCCAGTGAAAAAGGCGTTATTGTTGCTTTCGAAGCGGCTGTTGCCGGTGGTATTCCCATTATTAAAGCCATACGCGAAGGCTTAAGTGGCAATCAAATTGAATGGCTAGCCGGTATTATTAACGGCACAGGCAATTTCATTTTGACTGAAATGCGCGATAAAGGCCGTAGCTTTAATGATGCCTTAGCCGAAGCTCAAGCTTTGGGTTATGCAGAAACTGATCCTACCTTTGATGTTGAAGGCATCGATGCAGCTCATAAATTGACCATCTTAGCGTCAATTGCTTTTGGTATTCCTTTGCAGTTTGACAAAGTTTATACCGAAGGTATTACTGAAATTACGCGTCTTGATGTTGAGTATGCTAATAAATTAGGTTATCGGATTAAACATTTAGGCATTGCCAGAAAAATGCCAGATGGCATTGAGCTTAGAGTTCATCCCACTTTAATCCCAAAGCGACGTTTGATTGCTAATGTCAATGGTGTGATGAATGCCATAGTCATTAAAGGTGATGCTGTAGGGCCTAGTCTTTATTATGGTGCAGGTGCAGGCGCTGAACCTACTGCTTCAGCGGTAGTCGCTGATTTGATTGATGTCGCTAGAGCCTTAACCAGTGATCCTGAAAACCGCGTACCGCATTTGGCCTTTCAAGCTGATTCTTTAGTAGATATTCCCGTTTTACCGCCTGATCAATTTAAAACAGCCTATTATTTACGCTTAAATGCTGAAGATAAACCAGGCACCTTAGCCGATGTTACCCGTATATTAGCTGATCATCACATTAGTATTGAAGGCATTATACAAAGAGAACCTTTAGATGATGCTCCGGCTGTCCCCATTATTTTGTTGACTGAAATTACCATGGAACATGAAATGAATGCTGCGATTACAAAAATCGAAGCCTTAAAAACTGTGACCGGAAAAGTCAATCGTATCCGTTTAGAAACCTTGAGATAAATAGTTATGTCTACCCATAAACACCATACTGGATTAATTGAACGTTATAGAGACCGTCTGCCGGTTAGTGCTAATACGCGCATCATCAGTTTAAATGAAGGCAATACGCCACTGATTGAGTTGCAAAATATTCCTAGATTACTGGGTAAAGATGTAAAGATTTATGCAAAGTTTGAAGGCTTAAATCCAACCGGTTCTTTTAAAGATCGCGGTATGACCATGGCGGTTACCAAAGCGGTAGAAGAGGGTAGTCAAGCTATCATCTGTGCCTCTACCGGTAACACTTCTGCCGCCGCTGCCGCTTATGCTGCACGAGCCGGCATTAAAGCCTTTGTGTTAATTCCTGATGGCAAAATAGCCCAAGGTAAATTAGCGCAAACCTTAATGTACGATGCGACTATCATTCAAATTAATGGTAATTTTGATCAAGGCATGGCCTTGGTTAAAGAAGTGGCAGAACAAGCGCCTGTTACTATCGTGAACTCTATTAATCCTTATCGTATTGATGGTCAAAAAACCGCAGCTTTTGAAATTGTCGATGACTTAGGCTTTGCGCCCGATTATCACTGCTTGCCAGTGGGAAATGCCGGAAATATTACCGCTTATTGGAAAGGCTACAAAGAATACGCGACCGATAGAGTATGTAGTAACCGCCCTATCATGTGTGGTTATCAAGCAGCCGGAGCTGCCCCTTTTATCGCCGGCCACATGATTGATAACCCAGAAACAATTGCCACAGCTATCCGTATAGGTCATCCACAATCTTGGGATTTCGCTTGGGCTGCACAAAAAGAGTCTGGTGGCTGGTTTGACAAGTTTAGTGATGAACAAATTTTAGCGGCTCAAAGAATGCTCTCACAATATGAAGGTATCTTTTGCGAGCCCGCATCTGCGACTTCATTAGCCGGTGCGATGCAAGACATTGCTTCTGGTAAAATCCCTGAGGGCAGTATCATCGTCTGCACGTTGACGGGCAATGGTTTAAAAGATCCAGATACCGCTATCAAACAATGTGCTTCCGCTCATCCTGTGACCATAGAGGCCAGTTTGGATGCGGTTAAACGAGCGATTTTGGATAATTTATAAGGCTCTTTGTAAATCGGGCTGGAAAAAACACCTTTTATAAGTAGCCGAATACAAGCAATACGTCATTCCGGCATGGACTGCCGGAATGACGGTTTACCCACTACGATTAACATAGAGATATAAAGCTGTTACCCGACCTACCTTAATTGGTGCTTTTTTATTAATGAAATAGAGCTTACCCTCCTGTGCAATCAAAATCAGCTAAACCATCATATACTTGGGGCACGATCTATCGTATTGCCTTAGAGCATAAAAAAGCGCTGATTTATTCTCATTTCATCGCGGTTTTAGCGATGATGGCCAGTGTACCTGTGCCGTTGTTAATGCCGATGCTAGTGGATGAAGTCTTGCTTAAAAAGCCAGGCATGGCCATGAGCCTCATTAACCCTTGGTTTCCAGAAGAATGGCATAGGCCAATTTTATATATCTCGGTTATTTTAGTCGTCAGTTTAATACTGCGCATCATAGCCATCATCTTTAACATCATCCAAGCTCGGCATTTCTCCTGTATTGCTAAAGACATCGTCTTTCGTATTCGTCAAAATCTTATCGGTCACTTACAAACCATCTCCATGTCCGAATATGAAAGCTTAGGCACGGGCACGGTGGTCACGCATTTAGTTAAAGACCTAGATACCATTGATGCCTTTATCGGCACCACGGTTAGTAAATTATTAGTGGCCAGTTTAACGATTTTAGGTACGGCGGCGATACTCTTATGGGTGCACTGGCAGCTAGGCCTATTTATCATGCTGTTAAATCCTGTTGTTATTTATTTTACTCGCGTAGTCGGCTCACGCGTCAAGGATCTTAAGGCTAAAGAAAATTCAGCTTATCAAGTGTTTCAGCAAGCATTAACCGAAACTTTAGAAGCCATTCATCAAATTCGCGCCAGTAATCGCGAGCTACATTATTGTGCGCAATTAATCAGCACAGCGCGATCGGTTAAAGAATACTCTGCCGCGTTTACTTGGAAAAGTGATGCTGCCTCCCGCATCAGTTTTTTAGTGTTCTTGTTCGGTTTTGATATATTTCGCGCTTGCGCAATGCTAATGGTATTTTATTCTGACCTGAGTATCGGCCAAATGCTCGCTGTGTTCGGTTATCTTTGGTTTATGATGGCACCGGTACAAGAAATCTTAAGTATACAATATGCATTTTATGCCGCTAAAGCTGCCTTGGTGCGTATTAATGGTTTATATGCTTTAAAACAAGAACCCGCTTATCCACATCTTGAAAATCCTTTTCTAGATAAAAAAACCGTGGCTATTCGGATAGATAATTTACACTTTAGTTATGGTGAAGAAACCATCCTCAACGGCATTAACTTAAATATTAAAGCCGGAGAAAAGGTTGCCCTGGTTGGGGCTAGTGGCGGTGGTAAATCAACTTTAATACAAGCGCTAATAGGACTTTATACGCCTAGTTCGGGCCAGATCTATTTTGATAATGTGCCGATAGAAAGTATCGGTTTGGATGTGGTTAGAGAACATGTAGTTACTGTACTGCAACACCCAGTTTTATTTAACGATAGCATACGTGCTAATCTTACCTTGGGTAAAACAGTAGCTGATGCTGTGTTATGGCAAGCCTTGGCGATTGCACAACTAACAGCTACCGTAAAAGATTTGGAACAGGGCTTAGATACTATTGTCGGTAGGCAAGGGATGCGTCTATCTGGTGGTCAACGGCAACGTATGGCCATTGCGCGTATGGTAGTGGCTGATCCTAAAGTCGTGATCTTAGATGAAGCGACCTCAGCACTGGATAGTGAAACTGAGCATCATTTACATGTGGCTTTGACGGAGTTCTTAAAAGGTCGTACTACGCTGATTATTGCTCACCGCTTAAGTGCCGTTAAACAAGCCGATCATGTTTATGTATTTGAGCAAGGTCTGGTGATAGAGCAGGGTAGTCATGAAACTTTACTGAATCAAAACGGTCTTTATGCCAAGTTATATGATGAATATCAGTAGCGAAATCTTCAGTAACACAGTCGTTATGGTTCTATGTGAATCGAGTGTGTGTAAACCGTCATTCCGGCAAGGACTGCCGGAAACCAGTTGCCATGGATGGTGAGCCGTATCACTATAAGTTTCATGATAAGCACTCCATCATTCAATGCATACGTCCATGTGCTCTAGATCCCGGCACAAATCTGTATGGAACAGATTTGCATTTATCCGAAGGGTGTCAGGCAGGATAGCCGGACGTGAATCCATGCCGGGATGACGAATTTAGGGTTTTTTAGGTACTAATGAGATTGTATTTTTCGCTCTTATTTTTATTTACCCTCTCTAATTCACATAGAGCCGTCGTTATCAAGCTAGGTTTTATAATATTACTCACAGAGGCACACCATGTTGATCAACAAATCATTAATAATACTTATATTAAGCATAGTCGTTAGCCCAATGGCAAAAGCCGTTGGCGAAGAACAATCTTTATCAGCTATTAAATCATTAGTAACACCACAGCAGCTTGAGTTACTTATACAAAAGTTTCAACCTAACATGAAGCCAGAGCAACGCACTCAACTTTCTGGCTTAGTGCAACAGCAGCTTAATAATTTAAGCTCTAAAGAATTGGCGCAATTTGCCAATGCTAAAATGATAGAGATGCCTGATCTAGTCAAAAAGCATATTAATAAAATGCCGCCCAGTGAATTAAAGCAAATACAACAAACCTTAAAGTTGCAAAAAAGTCCGCAACCATAAAGACGCTCTTAGTAACCGAATCGTCATTCCGGTGGATAAATCTGTCGGAACGACGAGATTGTCTTAGTTTAGAGCGTGAGCTGAAGCGGGATGGGGTTTGTAACGAGGCGGGGCGGGGTTTGCAATCACGTCCTTTACGTTTAACGTTTCGAAAGTTATTGAGGCATCTAAATGTTTCGGTCGGGGTTATAACCCCGACCGGCATCGGTTTTTAACCCCAACCGAAACGTTTGATAAGGTGCGACTACACCACTAATTTTTTTTACAGGCGCACAAAAATTGGTAGTGCCAGTCGGCGTGACTATAGCGACGTCAAAATAATAATAATAGTAGTAGTAGTAGTAGTAGTAGTAGTAGCCAATAACCAGGCCACTCACCTCATATTTAGATTGAGCAACTGTTGCGACGACGGTCCAACCACTAGTTAAGCTTTTAAAGGTCTCGGGTATTGTTACTTCAAAGCAGATCAATATTTTAAAGGTCGGTGCAATCGTTAATCCGGAGAAGATTGATGTTTTAACACCCCGAGTTTAAGTTAAAACAGGGAATAGTAATATTATTTTTAACTATCATTACTAACAAAGTAACTTAAGTCCTTTACACAATCGTTGCAAAGCGATCTTAGCAGTTTCTTCAGCAAGCATTCCGTATGAAATCCGAAGATAACAAGCGTCATGTAAACCAAAAGCACATCCAGGTATTACAGCTACTTTGAATTCCTCAATTAACGATTTTGCCAACTGCAAATCATTTTTTTGAGTATTAACTTTTAACAGCAAATAAAAGGCTCCCTCGGTTTCTACAACCTTTACTTGGTTCAAGGCTTGTAAACGAATAGTTACTTGATCACGAATTTTGGCCAATTGCTGAATTTGATCCCTACAATAAGAACTTCCTGTCTGTAAGGCACCCATCGCAGCATATTGGGTGATCAAGGGCGGGCAAATAAGATTGGTATCTTGTACTTTCAACAATGAAGGTAAGAGCATTTCTGGAATAACAAGATAACCAATCCGCCAACTGGCGAATCCATAAGCTTTTGATAAAGAAAATAATGAGATCGTATGTGACTCAGAGCCCAAAATACTTCCAGGCGAAAAATGTTTTACCTCTCCATAAGTGAAGTATTCATAGGCTTCATCACTGATATGATATAAACCATATTCTTTACATAACTGATTAACGGCACGTAATGCTTTTTCTGGGTATACGGCGCCACTGGGATTATTAGGTGAAACAGTAACAATAGCCCGGGTCTTTTCAGTAATCGCTGAACGTAACCCCTCCAATTGTAATTGATAACTGGCATCCGTCGGCACCGTGACTGGTATGCAATTAAGCATACGTATAGCCATTTCTTGATTGAAGTAATAAGGTAATGGCAAAATGATTTCATCACCGGGATCTGTAATGGTTCTTAATACATTCAAAAATGCCATATTGGACCCCGCAGTTACCATCAGTCTATTATGACTACTGGAGTCTATGCCATTTTCGGAAAGTAATTTTGTCGCTATTAATTTCAACAAGGGCTCATGGCCCAATGAGGAGCCATATAAATGCTCTTCAGTACGCAAGCCAAAATCACATATTTTTTGCAATGCTAATTTAGGTGGAGGGTATGAAACCATGCCTTGACCTAATGATAAGGTACCTGGCGTATTACGCGTCCATTCGCCAATTACTGGGATAATTGGTGTTTGTACAGAACTTATGGTTGTGCCAATACGCATACAATAGTTACCTTTTAATAATAGAGGACGTACCATGGTTACAACGAACTATTCTTTTGATTAGTATTCAATATTTACATCTATGTGCTCTGAAACCCTACTGACTAAGCTTAGATGAAAAGTGGGGTGAAATGCTTCTATACCTCACGCGGTCACGCCTTAAGTTTTTCAATAGCCCAGAATTCTAGTTAATTAAATTATGGCGTGAGTGTTAACATTAGTCGGCGTGTCAACCAGATGGAGCGATCCAGAAAAATAGTCACATTGAGTAAGGCTTGATAATTAGCTTGCTCCATTCCATTCGTTTCCTGCATGAGTGAGTTCCGTAAACGTTGCATAATTTCTGTGCGGTCATCAGTCATTATTTCTAATAAGGAAATATTATCGTCATCTTCTTCTATTACACAATCAATCAAGGTTAGTAGGATAAAGTGCAGGCCTTCTATGACGCTATTGCTAATTTGTTTCATGCCGTCAGTTTCTGGTAATTCATCCAGTGTAAGTCCAATCTGAAGCGTTGTTTCCATTAGTTGTTCGATGAGTTCGCATTGAGTCTGTAATCTAAGATTGAGTTCGACAACGGCTAGATCAGGTTGGTAGTTGAGCATTTCAGCAAGAAATTCACGAGTTTCCTGTAATACGGCTAGGCTACCGTCAAGTAGTGTTTTTCTACCAAAATTATCCAATGTTGAGCCATCGTAAGGTAATAGCTCAGAAATGCGAGTAGCAATATCTTTGGCTTCGCATACTGCAAGTGCTATTGCTGTCTGTGGATCTTCCAGAGCTTGGTCAAATAAATATTGTGAACACGAAAGTTCTTCGTGTTTAGTGGGCGGTGATAGTCGGCGACAAATAGTGGCTAAGTATTGACTAATTGGCAAGGTACCAATAACACCTGCCAATTGCATGAGTAAATAAGCCAAGGCAATCTGGGTGCTTAGTCTTGGGTCTAAGCTTGCAACACCAGCTTTAAGTAATGGCCAATGATAACTATTTTCTAGGTAAAATAAGGTAAGTAACAGTAAAGAACCAATGATTTTGAATACGCATTGAAAATAGGCAAGTTGTCGGCCCGAACCACTTAGATTTGCTGCCATTAATGCTGTGCTAATACCAGAACCAATATTTGCGCCAAAGACCAGTAGTAAGGTTTGATCAATGCCGAACAAGCCTGATTGCGTCATACCAATTGCAGCCACCGCAACTGTCGATGTACTTTGAGTGAAGACCGCCAATACCATTCCGATAATGACCGCCAGTAATTGATATTGAACACCAAAGGCAATTATATTTCTAAAGTCTTCAATATCTTGTAAGGGTTTGGCGCCTACCTTGATTAAATCAGCACCCATTAGCAGCATGCCAAGGCCCATCATTCCTGTCATTAAATAACGATATCTTGATTTTTCCTGACTCAAGTGCATGGCAATGCCTGTTGAGGCCAACAGAAAAAGTGCAACCAGTCGCAAGTTCATTGAGGCCAGTAAAACCAGTGCAGAGGTGCCGACGTTTGCCCATGCCAAAATAGGTTGGCCACGACGTGTGTCAAGTGCTTTGGTATTAATCAAGCCGATGATTATAAAGGTCACGGCATTGGAGCTTTGTAATAAAGCGCCTGCCATGGTTCCTGTTGCTGCCGCCGCGAAAGGATTGTCTCCGGCTCGTGCCATCAGGCGGCGAAAGGTTGGGCCGGTTAATTGTCTAAGGCCTTGGCTTACATTGGCAATGCCGATAAAAAAAAGACCTAATCCTGCTAGGATATTGATTAGAATTTCCATATTAATGATTGGTCACTTTATTTACTGATGATAGCTTTTTTAAAGCTGATCCAATATAAAGCGATCATTAGAATGATGCTGATGCTGACGCAAAAAGTGATCCACCAAACATGCTGGTGATGTGTCGCCGCATGTAAATGATTGTCTTCAATTAATTTATTTTTAACTAGCTCGGAGAGGTAGTGAGTTAGTTTGGGAAATAATAGATCCATTGGGCGGTCAATGCCTCGAAGAGAATTATCCAAAGCCTGAACACTGGAAGGATCGTCGAATTTTGTTTTTGATTGTGCTGTTAAATAGGTTTCAATCAAGCGTTTATGGTTATTGCTTAGCTCATCAAATTTACCCGCCCAATCTTCTTTAAATGCGAATTTAGCTTTTGCTAGATGTTGCTGTACTTCAGTTGTTTGCAGATTAAAAGAAGCTAAATAATGTTGAAAGTCATCAGGGTTTCTACCTCGAAGCAATAGATTTTTCCATTCTTGAACTTGAATTTTAAACTGCGTATGCGCTTCTTCAATTTCAAATGCCGCTATCAGTAATTCTTGTTGTTGTTGGCTTGAGGTGTTTTCTGAACGTTGCACTGCGTCCATTAGGTAAATTGCACTTAGTCCAGTCAGGAGTATGAAAAAAATAACAATAGCCATTAATTTTATCTGTGTGTTTATATGGTTTTTCATTTGAAATTCTCAATAAATTTATAAGTGTATTAATGCTTCGAAAAATATGATGGCATATTTAGTTTAAGATCAACCAAATTACTTTAGATATAATCAGTATTGTAATTTATAATCTGTGAATTTTTTAAATATAAAGAAATAATGTCAAAACATACGGTTGAAAAAACACGTCGTCAATATAATCATTGGGTTGCAAATGAATCTATTGAAGATTATGCGTTACGTTATTCACCGTCTAGTTTTAGAAAATGGTCGCCATTTCTGCTTGCGAATACCGCGATAGGAAGCGCCGCATTTTTGGCGCTAGAGGCTATTGGTGCTAGCCTGTTACTTAGTTATGGTTATACGAATGCAATGTGGGCAATTTTGCTGGCATCGCTTTTGATTTTTGGGGCGGGGTTGCCGATCTCATACTACGCCGCACGTTATAATATTGATATTGACTTATTAACACGTAGCGCAGGCTTTGGTTACGTTGGATCTACACTCACTTCGTTAATTTACGCTTCTTTTTGTTTTATATTTTTTGCTTTAGAAGCGTCTATTATGGCTCAAGCTCTCAAGCTTTATATGGAGCTACCTTTATATTTGGGCTACCTATTGTGTTCTCTCATTATCTTTCCTATTGTTTTTTATGGAATAACAGCTATCAATCGTTTGCATTTGTGGACACAGCCCATTTGGCTGATATTGATGATTTTGCCTTTTTATTTTCTCTACACACAATCACCTCATACCATAGAAGCTTTAACTGATTTTAAGGGTCAACTTTCCGGTAGCAATGAATTTGATCCTTATTATTTCGGCATCGCCACTGGAATTTCATTATCGTTAATTGTTCAAATTGGCGAGCAAGTTGATTATTTGCGTTTTATGCCTGATCTACATAAAAATAATCGTGTTAGTTGGTGGTTTTCCTTATTGGCGGCCGGGCCTGGCTGGATAATATTGGGTTGCCTTAAGCAAATGGCGGGTATGTTACTGGCTTCCTTAGTCGTTATAGCAGGCCTTAGTTATGCTGAAGCAAAAGAACCAGCTCAGATGTATTATGTCGCTTTTACTTATGTTTTTGATCATCAAAAACTAGCGCTTTTAGTGAGTACGATTTTTGTTATTATCTCGCAAATAAAAATTAATGTGACTAATGCTTATGCTGGATCATTGGCGTGGTCAAATTTCTTTTCTAGGATTACCCATGCGCATCCTGGTAGGGTGGTATGGTTAGTTTTCAATATTGGTATAGCCTTATTATTAATGGAAATGGGCGTATTCGAAGTCCTGCAAAAAGTTCTAGGGCTATATTCTAATGTTGCTATTGCTTGGGTTTTTGCAGTCGTTGCAGATCTTACGATTAATAAAGCTTTAAAGTTAAGTCCACCCATTGTCGAGTTTAAACGTGCACATCTTTACAATTTTAATCCGGTTGGTTTTGTCAGTATGTTGCTGGCCTCACTGGTTTCCATCATTGCTTTCACTGGAGTTTTTGGGCTGTTTGCCCAAGCCTACTCCTGGTTAATTGCTATGATGATTAGTTTGATTCTTGTGCCTGTTATTGCCAAGCTAACTAAAGGTAAATATTACATCGCACGTGAGGATGTGCACTTTGAAAAATCAGATGAACTGTGTTTTTGTGGCGTTTGTAGTGAACAGTATTCACAAACTGATTTTGCTTATTGTCCCTATTATGAAAAACCAATTTGTTCTTTATGTTGCACCTTGGATGCTAGCTGTAAGGATCAATGTAAACCGCTGCAAATATCTATTTATAGTCAAGTAGTTTCTAGAATACTTAACTTAATATTCACGCATAATATTTCGAAGCAAACGGCTTCTAGAATTTCCCAATTTACATTGATCTTAGGTGTAATGTTATTGGCTGTTGCTATAACTTTTTGGCTATCGTATTCATTAAGTTACGGTAATATTGATTCATATAAAGCAGCAGAATATGCTGCATCTTTATTCAATTTGTTTTTTGTACTAGGTGCTTTAAGTAGCATCGCTGCTTGGTGGATAGTTCTAGTTCAGGAGAGTCGGTCCTTAGCTGAAGATGAGCTTAATGAACAAAATGAATCTATTAAGCAGGAAGTCAAAGCAAGAAAGAAAGCTGAAAAATATGAGTATTTTCGTAGCCATACTCTGGAGATGTTGACTGGTGAAAATTCTATTACTAGTATTCTTGAAGCTATCGTACTAGGTGTTGAGCAATTAAATTCAGCTATGCGTTGTAGCATTTGGTTATTAGATAAAAAAGGACAGCGTCTAGTTAATGGTATAGCCCCCAGCTTGCCAGAGATCTATATTAAAGCGCTTGACGGCTTACATATAAATTCTGGAGTAGGTTCTTGTGGAATGGCGGCGTTAACAGCGGAGCGTATTATTGTTGATGATATCTTAACGCATCCTAGTTATGAATTGCTTAAAGAGGTTGTTGTTATTGCTGGTTTAGGTGCATGTTGGTCTCAACCTATCCGGTTGGCATCGGGCCAAGTATTAGGCACTTTTTCGATCTATCATAATGAAGAGCAGACTCCAGAAAAAACAGATATTTATCTTATCGAACAATCTGCGCGCTTAGCGAGTGTCGCTATTGAATATAAGAGAGGCGAAGAGCAATTGAAGGAAGCTCATGGGTATATCAATAGTGAACTCGAAATCGCAAGGAATCTTCAGATCGACATTTTACCAGCATATTTTCCTGCTGCTAATGGTTGTGAAGGTTCCGCTCGTATGCTTCCGGCAACGACAATGGGCGGTGATTTCTATGATTTTATCGAATTGCCTTGCGGTAAACTGGGCTTGGTGATGGCCGATGTTTCAGGCAAGGGCGTTCCAGCGGCTTTTTTTATGGCCGTGGCACGAACCAATTTACGCCTTATTGCTGCCACTTCATCAGGGCCTAGCGAATGTTTGCAACGTACCAATGATATATTGTGTACTCAAAACCCCATGTATCTGTTTGTCACAGTTTTTTATGCGGTATTTGATCCTGTCAGTGGTCAATTAATATATGCCAATGGTGGACATAATCCGCCTGTGTTGAGACATGCTAACGGCACTCTCGAAATGTTGAGGTCCTTCGGAGATGCAGCGCTAGGCGTTATCGAAGACGTAAGTTTTCAAGAGCACAAACAACAGCTTGCCCCCGGAGATAGTCTCATTTTATATACCGATGGCGTAACAGAAGCTTTCAATCCAGAATGGGAGGAGTATGGTGAGGCTAGAATGCTTGAACAGGTGCAATTATACGGCAGCCAAAATGCAAAAGCACTGGTTACAGCCATTTTTGATAGTGTCATTAGTTTTGCTGGGGGCGCGCCACAATCTGATGATATAACAATCACGGTACTAAAATGGGATCCTCTTTAAAGGTAAATATGTCACGAGAGAGAGCAGTTGAAATGTCAGACTATTACAATACTAACTATATGGTGGCACACTAATGATTAAACATGAGGAATTTAATATCAATGATCAAGTGACTGATTATCGTAAATTTATTCGCGTTTTGCCAAATGAAATTGATGCATTATCTTCATTAGCTGAAAATGTGGAACTTTTTGGTGAGGAAGTTAGTTGGGATTGCGCGGTCGTTATGCAAGTTAATCTTGTATTGGAAGAATTAATTGTTAATGTTATTGAATATGGATATCCGGACGGCCGGACTGGTGCTATAGATGTTTTGATTGAAACAAATACCAAAGAAATTATCATCCATATTACAGATGATGGCGATGCCTTTGATCCTTTTCAAAGTGAATCTCCGGATTTGACACTAGAGCTAGAGGATAGGCCTATTGGCGGGCTGGGTATCTATCTGGTAAAGAGTTATATGCATGCCTATGATTATTCTTATGCTAAAAATCATAATGTAGTGACATTAACAAAAAAACTTTTAGAGTGAAGCCGGCGATTTTTTTTCTCTTATGATTTGTATAGGGAAATTAATTAAAATGGCCTTTTTAAAGCCTAGAAACATCAACTGTTTTATTAAATATCTTACCTAGCAACTTGGTCAGTCAGAGCTGAAAAGACTTAGTATCTAATGATAAGCTCATAGGGCGCATTGGAAGGATGGAATCCGGGTCTTTATGATGCAGATGCCTTCTATCATGCTGACTTAAATGGATTTTTCATTATTGAGGTTGATGGTAAATTAATTGGGAGTATCTCTGGAGTTGCTTATAATGATCATTATGGCTTTATAGGTCTTTTTATTATAGATCCTGAGTATCGTGGTCAATGGCAGGGTATTCAGTTGGGAAAAGTCGCTTTAGAATATTTAGGTGATCGTAATGTTGGTCTGGATGGTGTTTTAGAAAAGCAGATGACCTACCAAAATTTTGGATTTAATTATGCCTACAAAAATATTCGATTCGATTCGAAGGGAAAGTGAAAAGCAAGGAATCACCAACAGCCTTGCCGATTGCTGATGTGGATTTTAATAAATTACTTGAATATGATCGTGAAATTTTCTTGGTTCCCCGTACAGAGTTTCTTCGACGTTGGATTGTTCAAGTCGACTCCGTTGGATATTATGTCGAAAATGAAACTCATCTTTTAGGATATGGGATTCTTAGGAAATGTATAAAAGGATATAAAGTAGGTCCCTTGTTCGCAGATAATGAAGTTATTGCTGTTGAAATATTAGAGGCGCTCATCTCAAATATAGCCGGTGAATTCTATTATTTGGATATTCCTGAGCCTAACTCGGAATCATTAAAAATAGCAGAACAATTCAACATGCAAAAAATATTCGAAACTGCGCGTATGTATAGTAAAGAAATTCCAAATGTGCCTTTACATAAGGTGTTTGGAATAACAAGTTTTGAGTTGGGATAATAAATGGCTATGACTGAAGCTAATAAACGCATAATTTTTTCTCTATTTTTATTATTTATAGCATCAGCAATTTTGCTATGGTCTGATCGCCATAATCGTCATTCAGAATCTATGACAAATAGATTAGTAAGTGCTGCCATTCCCTTGGCTATTTTGCAGCATAGCTCTAATCCGATTATGGATGATGTTCGTTCTGGAATGCTTGATGCGTTAAGTGCTAGAGGTTACAGCGATGGTCAAAAATTAGCGATTACTACCTATAATCCTGAAGGTGATTTACCCACTGCTAATCTTATGGCACAAAAGATAACCAGTGGAGATTACCGCTTAGCGGTTTCTATTTCTACAGTTATGTTGCAGGCTTTAGCTAATGCTAATCGAACTGGGCGGGTCACACATGTTTTTGGCGCGGTTACTACTCCAGTCGCCTCAGGGGTTGGTGTTAAATCGCTGGATAGTCTTGATAAGCCAGCATATTTAACGGGTATCGGGACTCCACAACCTGTTGCAGAAATTTTTCGAATGGCTAAGCAGATAAATCCTGCGCTTAAAACAGTGGGTGTTGTGTGGAATCCTGCAGAAGTTAATTCTGAGTTTTGTACTAAACAAGCAAGAGCCATCGCTATAGAGCTCGGCTTGGTGTTGCTTGAAGCCCCAGTAGAGCAAGCCAAAGATATACGTGAAGCGGCTCAATCTTTAGTGGCTCGGGGCGCGGAGGCTTTTTGGACGGGAGGAGATGCCACTGTTAATACGGCAATTGATAGTCTAATTGAAGTCGCCCGCACGGCACATATTCCTGTTTTTTCTAATATTTCAGGTCATGTTAAAAAAGGTAGCTTGTTCGATCTTGGAGCAGACTATCACGAAGTCGGTGAACAACTAGGGCGTATAGTCGCTGATATTCTTGGTGGAGTTGATCCTGCAACTATTGCGGTTAAGGATTTTATGCCTAAACGTATGTTACTAAATGACAAAGTTCGTAAATCTCTACCACTGTCCTGGCAATTTACCAAAGACATGTACGCTCAGGCTTTTAGCATTATTGACGAACAGGGTATAGAAAAAAAGACTGGCGACAATATGGAGTCATTGCCTTTGGTTACGATGGAATTTCCTATAACGATTGAACCTGGGCGGATATATAAAGTTGGAGTAGCTTATTTTGCCCCTGAACCTGGTATAGATTCAGTTATGAGTGGTTTGCGGGAAGGATTAAAAGTTTTAGGCTTGGAGGAAGGTCGTAATTTAACTTTTCAAAGTATGCATGCACAAGGTGAAATTGCACAGATACCCACTATTGGGCAAGTGCTTGATAGTAGTGATGTTGATGCAATATTGACGTTAACGACTCCTGTTTTGCAGGGCGTTGGTATGATGGCAAAACACAAACCTGTGGTGTTTACTTATGTTACTGATCCTATTGCTGCTGGTGCAGGGAAAAGCTTTTCAGAGCATTTAGCAAACTTGACTGGCATCGGCTCATTTCCGCCTGTTGGGGATATGCTCGGCTTGACTCGCAAAGTGCTACCGAATATTCATGCGCTGGGTATCCTTTATAATCCAAGTGAAGCCAATTCGGTAAAAGTTGCCGAGGTGCTGCGTGATTTGTGTGATAAAGCGGGAATTATTCTGGAAGAAGTCCCTATTAATACAACAGCTGATGCGGTGCAGGCTGCACAGGCGTTAATAGGAAAGAATGTCGGAGCCATTTTTTCCGTGGGTGACAATACCATGTATCAGGCATTAGATGCTGTTGCTAGTATAGCCGCGAAAGCAGGAATTCCACTTATTTTGGATCAACCTGAGTTTATCGCGCATGATGCCTTAATGGTCGTAGGTGTTGATTATAAGGAAAGTGGTCGAGCCGCTGCAGAACTATTGGCTCAAGTATTAACAGGCAAGAAACCAGCAGTGATGCCTTTTCGTAATGTCAGTAAGAAATCTACTTTACTCAATGAGGACAGTGCAAAGCGTTTGAGTATTGTATTTAGTGATGATGTGCGGTCACAGGTAACATCAAGCTCTACTAGCGTCAATGCCAATCAAACATTACAACCATTAGGTCATCAGTGGAAGATCAAACGTGTTTCCTATATGGAGTCACAGCCGACCGAAGAAACTATTCATGGTATTGATGATGGACTGAAAGCAGCTGGGTTGCAGTCAGGACGGGATTTTGTATTAAATGATGTCTCAGCACAAGGTGATATGAGCGTATTGTCTAGCCTTGCCGATTCGGTGGGTAGTGATGGGACTGACTTAGTTATGACAATTTCTACGCCAACCTTACAAACTGTTATGCACAAAGTCAAAAAAACACCTGTTTTATTTTCTTTGGTTTCTAATGCAGTAATCGCCGGAGCTGGAGCCGATGATACTAATCACCTGCCAAATGTCACTGGTGTCTCCGTTCCCGCTCCTGTCGAGGAGATGATCACGATGATTAAACAGTACTTTCCTGAGATACATAAGATCGGTTCCTTGTTCACCCCCGGTGAAGATAACTCGGTATATAATATGGATTTGTTTGAAAAAGTAGCTCTTCAACACGGACTTTCTGTATCAAAATTGCCAGTAAATTCAACAAGTGAATTGCCGAATGCCGCTTTAGCAATGGCCAGTCAACCCATTGACGCCTGGGTGCAAATAATTGACAATCAGATGGTCTCTGGATTTATGGCAATTTCTCAAGCAGCCATGCGAGCTAAAAAACCATTGTTTACTTTTAGTAAATCCGGTTTAGAGCAAGGTGCCGCTGTTGCTTATTCGACTGATTATTATCAGTCTGGCTTTGATACTGCTCTTAAAGCAGTTGAAGTGATGCGAGGTAAATCACCTAAAGATATTCCATTTTCCCGTACGTCAAAAATCAATCTGATCATCAGTGAAGAGCACGCAAAGGCTTTAAATATGAGATTGCCTGCAGAGCTTATAAGCAAAGCAGACATACGATTAAGCAATATTCAATAATTATAATAGAGGACGTAGATGGAAATTATTACTGAACTCGACGGCGATGAAATGCGTATTGAATTGCGTGGAAGACTCGATGCTGCTTGGAGCAATACAGTAAATAAGGCGCTACAGGATGCTGTACATGGAGGGTCTCACCGTATAGCCTTGGATTTATCACAAGTTAATTATCTGAGTTCTGCTGGAATACGGGTATTGATTATACTGGCTAAAAGCCTGAAAGCAGTTGGTGGATCTTTTCGACTTATTAATCCATCCGTTACAGTCAGTGACGTCTTGAAGTTGGTTGGGTTTCAACAGTTGCTTGATACTTTCAATTCTTCTGAAATAAATCAAAGACCGATTCTTAAAGAACATAAGAATAATGAATCTCGTCCAATAAAAGTTGGTGAAAATGATTTTGAAGTATACACATTAAGCATCGACTCAGTTCAGCAGGGCTTAGTCATGGGTAATACAGATAAAACGTTGGCTACTGATTTAAAATATGACACTGCCATACCTGTTCATAATGATACCTGGGTTATTGGTCAGGGCGTTTTGGGAACCACTAATTTTACTGCGTCGAGTTTTGGTGAATTACTTGCAGTATCAGGTTTGGCAATTACTTTGCCAGGAGATGATTCTGCTCATCCGGATTGGATGCAAAAAGAGCTAGACTTGGTTCCTGAGGTTACTCTGTTGCATGGACTAAAGGGAGTAGGAAAGTTTCGATATCTTATGCGCTTTGGAGAGATGCCGGAAACCGCACCAATGCGCTTAAGTGATTTAGCAAAAGCAGCGATGGAGCTATGTGCTAGTAATACCGTTTCTCTAGTTATTTTAGCAGAAACGGCTCACCTTATTGGTGCTGCTCAAATCTCACATGAAACTGCTGCTGATAATTTCTTTGATTTCCCCGCTATTCGTGATCATTTATTGTTTACTGCTGAACCAGCCTATGCTGATGATACCTGCTTAATCGTTGGTATAATTGCGCGTGACCCGCCGCCTCTTCTTGCAACGCAATTAAGACCTATAGCTAAAGATAGTGACTTGTTTATACATGTTCACAGTTGTGTTGTTCCCTTTAGTCCTGTATGTAAAGGGCTTATTGATTTATCGGAAAGTTTGCAAAAATTAATGCTTACTCAAACTATTCGTGGCGTATTACATTTACTTAATGATGATCGTGACGGTATTGGCGCTGGCGAAAGTTATTTGCGAAGAGGTGCTTTATGGTGTGCACCTATTAACTTCAAAGAGGAAAAACCGCAATGACATTATTGATAGGCGCATTAACTTTGGGAATAATTTTGTCGTTATTAGCCCTAGGTGTTTATATTTCTTATCGGATTTTTGATATTCCGGATATTACGGTCGATGGCTCCTTGACTTTTGGCGCAGCAGTGGCGAGTGTTTTACTTGTTAAGCATGGCGTCAATCCACTCTTGGCAACAACGGCTGGATTTCTAGCTGGGGCACTGGCGGGCACTGTTAGTGGCATTTTACAAACTCGTTTTCACATTAATTCGTTGTTGTCAGGTATTTTGGTTATGACGGCACTATACTCAGTCAATTTACATGTTATGGGGCGTAGTAATATCCCTTTTTTGGGTGCAGCGACTTTATCGACTTATTGTGAGCAACTGGGTGCTTATATATTTTCTGGGTCAGAAACTAATTTGTGGGGCTGGACAGTATCTAGTGCAGATTTAACTATGTTGTTATTCATGTTTGCATTGGTGAGCTTTATTGCGCTGTTATTATGGATTTTTTTACGCACTGATATTGGTACAGCAATGCGTGCTTCTGGTGATAATCCGCAAATGGTTAAAGCCTTAGGTGGTAATGTAGAAAATTATCGTATTTTTGGACTCGCAGTTTCTAATGGCTTGGTTGGTTTAGCGGGTGCATTATGGGCTCAGTATCAAAATTTTGCAGATGTGCAGATGGGTATTGGTATGGTAGTTTGGGGGTTGGCGAGTGTTATTATAGGCGAAGCACTTACCGGTGCAACGGGCGTGGGCATCGCTATTATTGGGACTATTATTGGTTCTATTTTGTTTAGACAGTTGGTTGCAATTGCTTTGTCATTTGGTCTTAATCCTAACGATCTTAAGTTGATTACGGCTGTTTTTGTTTTTGCAGCACTAATTTTGCCGAATATGATGAGTAAGCTTTCTGTACGTAAATTCCAGGGGGACGCATGAGTGAGCATAAATCGCAATTATCGGTTAATAGAGCGTTGGTAAAGCTTGATAATATTTATAAAACGTTCCACTCAGGTACAGTAAATGAGGTGCGCCCGATGAGAGGTATTAATCTTGATATTGAGGAGGGGGCGTTTGTCATTGTGCTTGGCGGTAATGGATCTGGTAAATCAACTTTATTGAATGCCATGGCTGGAAGTTTTCCTATCGATTCTGGGCGTATTGAGCTTGATGGACATGATGTAAGTAAATGGCCTGAGCATCGTCGAGCCAGTTTAATTGGCAGGGTTTTTCAAAATCCGTTTTCTGGTACTGCACCAACAATGTCAATTCTTGATAATTTTTCTTTAGCAGCCAAGCGAGGTAAGTTTCGTGGTTTAAGTTGGGCACATTCGCGTCATTTACAAGATGAATTACGAGATAGGATACGAGAACTTAAAATGGGTCTAGAAGATCGTTTGGATTGTGCCATTGGTTCGCTTTCCGGAGGACAGCGTCAAGCACTGACTTTATTAATGGCTACCTGGCTTAAGCCCAGGCTGTTATTGCTGGATGAGCATACTGCAGCCCTTGATCCTAAAAGCGCTGATCAAGTAATTGCATTAACGGACGAAATTGTTGCTCGAGAACGTCTTACTACATTAATGGTAACGCATTCTATGCAACAAGCTATAAATCTTGGTGATCGTATAGTGATGATGCACAAAGGAAATGTGTTACATGATTACAATGCTGCTCAAAAAAGACGATTACGGGTAGATGATTTACTTTCACGTTTTGAAAATGTGCGAAGAAGAGAGTTATTAGATGAAAATGCAGCGGAGTTATTACGAGCAAGATATATTTAAGGATTCTTAGAATTAAGTTAAATTTTTAATCCTGACTAAGTTACTGCTTATGAAGGTTAGATGCTAGAGATCAAGCTGAATTAATTGTTTGATGAAAATTATTAAAAATAAAGAATGAACAACGAAGTAACATCTGTAAAATAAGAAAGAGGTATGTGTTTACTATAAATTAGTGAAGTTTATTTAAGAATATTGTACCCAATTGATTATTTTATTTTGGGTTTAGATCGAATTATAATTGTTCAGGATCTATAACTACTTTATTTATCTTAGCAATAATGATTATTGGAATTTTATGCAAGCATTTATACATCCTACTTTAAACAAGTTATTTGAGGGCATTAAAGGTTTCCAGCAACGCGCTTATAAACTGGATTTAGGAGATATGAAAGCCCTAGTTGCAAACGGGCAATCCCCTAAAGTTTTACTTATTGCTTGTAGCGATTCTCGTGTTGATCCAGCCATATTAACTGATGCTTCGCCAGGAGAGATATTTGTGCTTCGAAATGTTGCTAATTTGGTGCCAACTTATGCCATGGAGGGAAAACATGATGGAGCTCGTTCTGCAATTGAATACGCTGTTCGAGATCTTGAGGTTGAACATATAGTGATTTTAGGTCATGCGCATTGCGGTGGTATTAACGCGTTATTAAAGTCAATTTCTGGTCAAAAAATTCAACGTGATTTTATAGGTGATTGGGTGTCAATCGCGATGGATGGTTGCGTTAGATATGTTATTGATAAGCTTGCAGAGTCAGAGCAGGGTCAGGATTCGCCTTTAAGCGAAGACGATATGAAAAACCTGTGTGAACATCAACACCTGGTTGAGCGTGCCGCAATCAGAGGGTCATTGGATAATTTGCTGACCTATCCATGGATAAAAGAGCGTATTGATACTGGATCTCTTAGTTTACACGGTTGGTGGTTTGATTTGGAAAGTGGTGACTTGTGGGCTACGGATGCAGATAATACCGGATTTCTTCCCGTGATTGAATAAGATCAACAATACCATGCGCTTACCCGAAAACATACTATATAGCACAAGTGACAAGCCACCATTACCAATTCTACTGATTCTTGCTTTACAACAGATGTCATTTCTTGGTGTTTATTTGGTGATATCACCCCTTTTTTCTCGTAATCTAGGACTGGATCAAGAGCAATCCTTACAATTAATTTCCGCAACGTTATTGGCTTCAGGTTTAGGCGTGGTACTACAGGCCGCCAGAATTTTTGGTATCGGATCGGGGTATTTTTGTCCTGTACAAGCAACATCATCAACTTTTTCAGGCTTATTATTGGTTAAAACTAACAGTGGTTTAGGTGCTGTTTTTGGTATGGTTGCTGTAATGGGCTTGGCACAGATGGTTTTTGCACTTCTATTCCAGCGATTAAGGAGCGTGTTTACAGTTCAGATAGCAGGTTTAGCTGTTTTGTTAATTGGCTTGGGCTTAGGCTATTACGGCATTAAGCTGGTTTTAGAAGTCGAGGTGGGGATATCCTTGCGCCAACAGGGTCTTTTATGTGTCCTTACCTTAGGTACTATGATTGGTTTTAATGTTTGGTCATCTGGACATCTACGTTTGTTCTCTGCGTTTTTAGGGTTATTGACTGGTTTCATTGCCAGTACATTTTTGGATATTATTTCAGGAAATGATTGGGCTGTATTTCATAAGGCTCCCTTATTTTATGTGCCTAGGCTAATGAATATCGGTTGGTCTTTAGATAGATATTCAATTTTGCCGGCCATTTTTACAGGCTTATTTCTTGCGCTGCATGGTTTCGGTGCCTTAGCTGCAGCACAGCGTTTCAATGACACAGACTGGAAGCGTCCCGATTTACAGTTAATTAAGCAAGGTATTCTGGCCGAGGGTATTACGAATATAATCAATTCTTTTATGAATGGCCTTCCTCTTACTTCAAGTGGTGGGGCAGTTAGTTTAGCGGCATCTACTGGATGCACCAGTCGTTATTTGGCATATTGGCTTGCTGGATTAATGGGCATAATTGCGTTTATGCCTAAGGCTATCGTACTTTGGCAACTTTTGCCTTTGTCAGTGATGGGGGCAGCACTCATTTTTTTAGCCTCTTTCACAGCACTTTCTGGTCTTCAAGTCATGAGTTCTCGCCTTTTGGATAATAGAAAAACCTTGGCTTTAGGTATCGGACTTATTTTGGGTATCAGTTATGAGCCGATGACGTTGTTATTTAGAGATAATTCACTTGATATTTTAAAAGCATTTTTTTCGTCAGGCGTCAGTTTGGGTATTGTTAGTGCTGTCCTACTATCGATGGTATTTCAAATTAAAAATCACACCTGCGAACAACGTAATTTCGATGCTCTGCATAGCTCACTAGATGATGTAATCTTATTTCTCGAGCAACAAGGTAAGAGTTGGGGCGCGCGTCCCGAAGTGGTTCTACGTGCAGAGTATGCAACTTGGCAGGCATTCGAAATTCTTACGGATCATGGTTTGATTAATACATATAATGAAGATAGCGACACCATTCAACTTCAAACATTATTTAATGAGTATAGTTTTACAGTAATTCTAAGCTACAAAGGCAGTCTATTAAATATAATGACTCATCGTCCAAGTCACGAAGAGATGCTTAATGATAAAGATGCGGTAATACAGATGGCAGGTTATTTACTTTATCGATTGGCTGATAAGGTAATAACTCGTCATAATGGCGAGCGTTGTGAATTACGCTTAATATTTAATGATTAATCAATCCAAAAAAAGGGAAAATATATATGTTAACGATCTCATCAACACGACAAGGAAACTTTATAGTGATTGCTCTAGTTGGACGTGTTGACGCTTCAAACTCGAAAGACCTAGAGCAGCAATGCCTCGAAATGATCAGTAACGGTGAAACGCAAATGATTTTTGATTTAACTGCCGTAAATTATGTCAGTAGTGCTGCTTTACGGGTGTTTTTATTGGCAGCCAAGCGAATAAGTGCTGTTAAAGGATCGGTTAGATTGTGTGGATTAAGTACGACATTGCGTGATGTTTTTGATATTAGCGGTTTCAGTAAGCTCTTCGTAATTACTACGACTGTTCAAGAAGCGCTATTAACTGAATAATGCCTTTGCTGGAATTTGCTGAAAATAAATGACCTGACATGTTAAAACATCTATTGAAACTGCTATTAATATGAGGCCAAGGATGACAGGGCAATATACAGTTCGTCGAATTCATTAGTATGATAAGGGAGAGGTAACCTGTTATCTCTCTCAATTTAGGGTAAAAGACTTTCGAGATATGGAGGATCAGCCCAGCGCCTTAATAAGTTGTTTCATGTAGATATTTTATAGAATTCATGAGCAACACCCACGATTACAGGTTAGATAAGTTATCAGTTGGAATGCCTAAAAAAATTGGGGTTTCATATCTTGCAAGTTAATTTAATTCCATTTTATGTTAATTTTTATTTGCAAATTATTAAAGTAACGTTATCTTTAATGCTAAAAAAGGGTTTGCTAAGCATTTCTAAATACAAAGCTCAAGACCCTCAGGAACTAGACGTAATTATTTTAATGTCACTTTAAAATAATAGTCCACCGGCAAGGTTGCTGAAACTGGTCTAACAGAAGCTTGTAAAAATATTCTGTCGGTTACTATTGTAGATATGTTATTGAGTAAGGTTAAAGTTATGCGTATCCAAGAATTAATAGATCGTCGGTTTAGACGCGTTTTTTTATTAACACTTAGCTTTATTGGCTTATGCCTTTTTTCTGATTTAATCTC